>CACWHO010000008.1 GCA_902760765.1 uncultured Eubacteriales bacterium
TTAAATGTTTAAACTAGATGTTAATTGTAATAAAATAAATAAAACATGTACATTAAATGTCTATGAAGTAAAAAATAAAATTAATAATAATATTCTACAATGTGAAGGAGTTATAGGAATAAATGGAATAGAAAAAGAAAAAGATGGAGATTTAAAAACTCCAATTGGAATATTTAAAATTCAAGAAACTGCATATGGCATAAAAGAAAGACCGTCCAAATGTAAGTTTAATAAATATATACAAATAAAAAATGGAATGATCTGGCGATGCGACCCAACAAAGCCAGATTATAATACATTTAAAATGAAAAAAGACTTGCCAAAAGGATGGACAAATAAATATGATGAAGATTTATTTAAATATGGAAAAGTTTACAATTATTTTCTAGACATTGGTTATAATTTAGAAAAAATTCCATATAAAGGAAGTGCAATTTTTTTACATTGTTGGAAAAATAACACTACTCCAACACATGGATGTATCGCAATTGCTGAATCTAATATGAAAAAAATACTCCAAACAATAGACCCTAAAAATAGTTATATTATTATACATTAATAAACTGATTTATCTTATATAAAAACTTTTTATATAAGCACTTTTCTCAATATTGCAACTAAAAATATATAATGATTTTAACAGTTCTAATAATCTTTATACCTGAATACAATTAAACAAAAGTATTCGTATGGGGGTTTGACAATATGAAAGGTATATCAATAGATGAACGTGCTACAACACTTGCACATTATATTATAGATTCAAAAGATACAGTAAGAGGAGCTGCAAAAAAATTTCGGCATTTCAAAAAGTACAGTACATAAAGATGTTTCAAGTCGTCTAAAAAAGATAAATCCTGCATTGGCAAAAGAAGTAAGAATTATTTTGGACAAAAACAAGGCAGAAAGACACATAAGAGGGGGAATGGCAACTAAACTTAAATATAGTAAAATAAAGGAGAAGAACAACATAAAATAAATTTTTAAATGTAAATACTATTAGATTATCTAATAGTATTTTTGTATCACTAAAACTGAAGTAGACATAAAATATATAAAGGCTAAATATGAGGTGATACAAATGGGAATAGGAGACAATAGAAAAATAACAAAACATAAATATATTACAGGGAAAATATTACACTTGGATGGAGATAAAAGATATTCACAAAGGTCAGAATATTATTATAGAAGACTGGGATTAAATGCAATTGTAAAATATATTCCAGAAAAAGACCAACCAAGAGTAGTATATAAGTTATTAATTAATTACATGCCTGATATTTTAATAATTACAGGACATGATACAATGTACAAAAAAGGAACAAATTTAAACGATATATATAATTATAAAAATTCAAAACATTTTATTGAAACAGTAAAACAAGCTAGAAAATTTGATTTAATATATAATAGAAAGACAGTGATTTTTGCTGGTGCATGTCAAAGCTATTTTGAAGGATTAATGTATGCAGGTGCAAATTTTGCTTCATCACCTTCAAGAATTTTAATTGATTATTTAGACCCATTAATAATTGCAAGAGAAGTTGCTACAACAGAACAGCATCAATATATAAGTATTGATGATATATCAAAAAAACTTAGAGATGGGAAGAAAGGCGTTGGTGGAGTAGGTTCTAATGGAAAAATGATAGTATTGTAACACAAAAGTAACATATTTGTAACACAAATACAAAATTATAGAAAAAAGACCTGCATTACCTTTAAATGAAGGAACATATTAAAAACATTACGAACAAACATTTTTGACTTTTTTGTCAAATTTTGCTATAATCAAACCATCTTAAAGGAGTTGATGTTAGCATGATTTGTAAAACAGACATTTCAAATTTAAAAACTGATATTTCAGACAAAATAGGTCAAAAGATAATTGTTAAGGGTTCACTTGGAAGAAGTAGAACTTTTGAAAAAGAGGCAACATTAGAAAAAGCATATCCTAACATTTTTGTTGTTAGATATGAAGAAAATAATAGGAATGTAACTTATAGCTATACAGATGTACTAACGAGAACAGTAGAAGTTGATGTTTTTGATGGAGAGGCATATAGTCCTTTAGTTCCACCACAACCAGAGATAAAAAGGAAAAAATATGATATTATGGTATAAAAATTAAAAATAGTGCCTTTAAAGGTACTATTTTTTTGTCAAAATGTTGAAAAATATTGAAAATAGTATATAATATATAAGACAATAAATAGCATATTTGAAACTATAGCATAAATTATCTAGGTTAAGGAGTGAGAAATGAAACTAGAAACATTAGAAACATTAGAAAAAAATATAGGATATAAATTTAAAGATATTGAACTATTAAAAAATGCACTTACACATACATCATATGCATATGAACATGGAGTTGCAAGTAACGAAAAGCTTGAATTTTTAGGTGATAGTATATTAGAATTTGTATCAAGTGAATATATGTATAAAAAATATACAAATTTGCAAGAAGGAGAATTGACTAAAGTTAGAGCAGCAGTAGTTTGTGAGAATAGCTTATATAAAATAGCATTGTTACACAATTTTAGTGAGTTCTTATATTTAGGTAAATCAGAAATTGTAACAGGCGGGAGAAAAAGGAAAGCAATACTTGCAGATAGTGTAGAAGCAGTAATAGCAGCAATGTTTATTGATGGAGGCTTAGAGCCTGCTAAAAAATTTATAATTGAAAATTTAAAAGATGAAATTGAACAAGCAACAAAACATGTTGGGGAAAAAGATTATAAAACTGTTTTACAAGAAGAGTTACAAAAAAATGGAGAGGTCAAAATAGAATATAAAATAATTGGGGAAAAAGGACCTGACCATGATAAAACATTTAAAGCAGAAGTATGTTTAAATGGAAAAAAATTAGCAGAAGGTATTGGAAAAAGTAAAAAAAGTGCTGAAATGCAAGCAGCAAAAATAGCCTTAGAGAATATTTAAAAATAAATTGAAATACCATTAAAAAAATTAATTATTGCATAAAATGAAAGGTAATTTGTATATGAAAAAAGAATATATTATTCCAGTTTTTGTTCCACATTTAGGATGCCCAAATGACTGTGTATTTTGCAATCAAAATTCAATAAGTGGACAAAAAAATAAAATGACAAGTAAAAAAGCAAAAGAAATAATTGAATATCATTTAAAGAATATAAAAGAAAATGATGCTAAAAAAGAAATAGCTTTTTTTGGAGGTAGTTTTACAGGAATTGATTCAAAAGAACAAGAAGATTTATTAAAAACAGCATATGAATATGTTAAAGATGGGAAAGTTGATAGTATTAGAATTTCAACAAGACCGGATTACATTAATAAAGAAGTATTAAAAAGACTAAAAAAATATGGAGTCAAAACAATAGAACTTGGTGTTCAATCAGCAAATAATTATATACTAAAAAGGTCAAACAGAGGACATACATTTGAAGATGTAAAAAAGGCATCAAGACTAATAAGATGGTATGGGTTTAATCTTGGACATCAAATGATGGTTGGACTTCCAGAAAGCAGTAGAATAGATGAAATAAATACTGCAAAAGCACTAATAAAATTAAAACCTAAAATGGTTAGAATTTATCCGGTATTAGTTATAAAAGGAACAGAGCTTGAAAAAGAATATAAAAAAGGAACATATGAACCACTTACAGTTGTACAAGCAGTTGAAACTTGTAAAGAATTAGTAAAAATGTTTGATAAAAAGCATATTGATGTTATAAGAGTTGGACTACAAAATACTGATGAAATATGTAATCCAGGAGAAGAAAAGAGTGAAGTTGTAGCAGGACCATTTCATCCAGCATTTAGACAACTTGTTGAATCTGGATTATGGTATGATTCAATTGTAGAAAAAATAAAAAAATTAAATGTAAAAGTTAAAGAAGTAGTTGTAACTGTAAACCCAGCAGATGTAAATAATGTGGTTGGACATAAAAAAGAAAATATCAAAAAAATGAAAGAGACATATGAAGTTGATTTAAAAGTAAAACAAGATGAAAAAATAAAACAAGGAAAATCAAAAATTGAAGTTACAAAAACATATAATAATTAAAAAATATATGAATTAGAATATAATCACCAAAATTACTAATAATAGTAATGATGGTGATTTTTATGATTAAAAACAAAAAAACAAAAAAATTTATAATTGAAATTTTAGAAACATTAGCTGGTGCAACAATAATGGCATTTGCAACAGCATTTTTTCTACTTCCAAATAAACTATCATCAGGAGGTTTTGCAGGGGTTGCTACAATTTTATATTATTTTTTTAAAATTCCAATGGGACAAACAATACTAATGTTCAATACACCACTTTTTATATTTGCAGCATATAAATTAGGAAAAGGATTTTTAACAAAGTCTTTAATAGGAACATTAACATATTCATTTATGTTAGATATATTTGATAAATTTACACCTTTAACAAATGATAGATTTTTGGCGTGTATTTATGGTGGAATTGTTATCGGAATTGGAACAGCATTTATTTTGAAAGCAAATGCATCAACTGGGGGGTCAGATTTAATATCAGCAATTGTAAGAAAATACAATCCTAATATTAGAATGGGATATGTAATAACAATAATAGATACAATAATTGTTGGTTTAAATATTATTGCATTTAGGCAAATAGAAATAGGTTTATATTCTGCTATTGCGATTTATTTAATGGGAAAGATGATTGATATAGTTTTTGAAGGAGTTTATTTTACAAAACTTATTTTTATTATTTCAAATAAAAGCGAAGAAATAGCACAAGGCATTTCAGAAAAAGTAAGTAAGGGAACAACAGGACTTTATGGAAAAGGTATGTATTATAATGAAGCTAAAACAATTTTAATGTGTGCTGCATCAAGGGGAGATGTATCTAAAGTAAAACAGGTCGCAAGAAGTATTGACCAACATAGTTTTATTATAATTGTGAATGCAAGAGAGGTAATGGGATTAGGGTTTAAATAAAATTTTAAAGTGATATCAATATACTCTACTAATTATAGCACTTTCCAACCCATAATTTTCCTTTTCAACTCTAAAAGAATGAATTAAATCAGAGTTACATACACTACATAATCCACTATCTATAATATTTTTATCAATTAGTCCTATTTTTTTAAATAAAATTTTATTTATTAAAACAGTATCAATTCTCCACTTTTCTTTAACTTGGCTTTTTTCCATTAAATCAGTACTTTGTGAAATTTTTAAATCTTGAAATTCTTTCTCAAACATATCTTTTACGTCTTTGTCAACTTCAAAATGACATTTTCTAATACTTGGACAAATACAACAAATTATATCTTTTGGGTCACAATTAAATTCTGAAATCATCTTATTTATTGCTTTTGCTCCAATTCTTTGTAAAGTTCCTTTCCATCCTGAATGTACATTTGCAATAACTTTAAGTTTAGGGTCATAAAACATAAACAAAATACAATCTGCATTTGATGTTGCTAAAAATATATTTGTTTTGTCTGTTATTAAACCATCTGTTTTTTCAAATCTCATAAAATCAGAATCTATGTTTTTTACAATTTGAACATTATCTGTATGTGCTTGCCCATTTTTAGCAATTTTTACATCTGTTACTCCTATTGAATTTGCTAATTTTTTATAGTTATTAAGTGCTTTTTCTACTTTCTCTTTAGGTAATTTTTCATTTAACTTTTCAGTCCTAAAATCCCAATCTGTTCCTAAAGAATATGCATGCTTTATTTCTTTAAATTCAAGTAGCTTTCTAAATTGTAAGTATTGAATTTCATCCTTTTTTATATGAATAACATTTTCATTACTTAAATCTCTCATAAATATACCTCTATTTTTTATTATTTTAGTCTATAAATAATTTTTTATTCTCCTTTTGACTGGATTTAATATATCATATTTTTGCTTTTAAAACAATCTTATGACTAAATATTGTATTTTACTTTAATACATGATAGAATATAGTCAAATTTTATTTCAAATGTTTAATTTCAAACTGGCAATTCGCCAAGATTTCAAAGTGTTAAAATCAATAAAAAAAAAAGAAAGAGAGGGATGCTTTTGAGTAAATTACTAGACATGAAAAATGACTATGTTTTCAAAAGGATATTTGGCCATATTGGAAATGAAGAAATTACAGCAGGATTATTAAGTTCAATTTTAGATAGAAATGTAAGTAACTTAAAGCTTGATAATAATCCTATATTAGAAAAAGATTTATTAGATGACAAGGTTGGAATATTAGATATAAAAGCAAAGATAGATAATAATATAAATTGTGATATTGAAATGCAAGTAGTAGATCAGAAAAATATAGAGAAAAGATTGTTATACTATTGGAGTAAAATGTATGAAAAAAGTATAAAATCAGGAAAAGACTATATAGATTTAGAAAAATCAATTGAAATTTTAATAATAGACTTTGAATTAGATAGAACAAATAAAGTAGAAAAATACTTAACAAAATGGCATATAAGAGAAGAAAATTATCCACAAATAATATTGACAGATGTTATGGAAATTTATATAATTGAATTGCCAAAGTTCAAACAATATAAAGAAAAATCGAGAAATAAAATATTGAACTCATGGGTAGAGTTTATAAAAAATCCAGAGGTGAATATTATGGGAGAAGAAAATAAAGAATTAAAAAAAGCCAAAAAAGTTCTTGAAGAAATAAGTCAAGATGAACATGAAAGATATCTTGCAAAATTAAGGCAAAAGTATATAATGGATCAAAAAGCAATAGAAGATGCAGGATATGACAAAGGAATAAAAGATGAAAAAATTTTAATTGCTAAAAAAATGAAAAGTCAAAAAATGGATATAAAACTAATAAGTGAAATTACAAGTTTATCAGAAGAAGAAATAAAAAATATTTAATCTTTCAAAAAATAACATCTGAAATAAAGTTAAAACCATCAATAATATACAAACTTAAAAATTAATTATAATTTGAGTTTATATAATTTTGGATGGTTTTTTATTTAATTATAGAAAAATGAAAAAACAATTGAAAGCAGAGTATAAAAATGATAAAATAAAAATTATAAAGGAAACAATTTATTTAACTTTAAATAGTAATTGAAAGGGATATAGATAAACATGGAAGAGCAAGAATACATTCTAAAAAATGCAGATTCATTTGAACCAAAAGACATATTTGAATGTGGGCAATGTTTTAGATGGAACATACAAGATGATGGAAGCTACACAGGAGTAATAAAAAATGGAATAATAAATGTAAAAAAAGATGGCAAAAACATTATATTTACAGGAAAATGTGATAAAGATTTAAAAGAAATAGTAACATATTATTTTGACTTAAACAGAAATTATGAGAAAATAAAAGAACAGCTATCAAACATTGATAAATATTTAAAAACGAGCATTGAATATGGAAGTGGAATAAGAATTTTAAACCAAGATTTATGGGAGACAATAATTTCATTTATCATATCTGCAAATAATAATATACCAAGAATAAAAGGAATTATTGAAAGACTTTCAAAAAAATATGGTAACGAAATAGAATGGAATGGAGTTAAATATTATACATTTCCAAATGCTAATCAATTAAAAGACGTTTCTATTCAAGATTTCAGAAATTTAGGATTAGGTTTTAGAGATATAAGATTATATGAAACTACACAAATGATTTTAAAAAGGAAAGTTGATTTAGATTTATTAAGGGAAAATCCAAATACATTAGAAGTAAGAGATGAGCTTTTAAAATTATCTGGAGTTGGACCAAAAGTTGCTGATTGCATACTTTTATTTTCAGATTTAAAAAGATTTGATGTTTTTCCAATTGATGTATGGGTTAGAAGAGTTATGAATGACTTATATATCAAAAAAGAAGATGAAACAAAAGTTAGTAAAAAAGAAATTGAAAAATTAGCTGAAGAGAAGTTTGGAAATTTAAGAGGAATTGCTCAACAATATCTATTTTATTGGAGAAGAGAAAACTAGTATATTGCAAAATTTAATTCTTATACAACATATCAAGAAAAAGGTGAGAAAAATGGGGCTTAGAATAGTTTATGGAAAATCTGGAAGTGGTAAAAGTACATTTTGCTTTTCAGAAATAGCAAATTTAATAAACAAAGAAAAGAAAATATATATTATAACACCAGAACAATTCTCATTTACTGCTGAAAAGAAGTTGATGGATGAAATAAAATCAGGAGCAGTCATAAATGCAGAAGTAATAACACTTAGCAGAATGGCATATAGAGTTATGCAGTTGGTAGGTGGAGAAGCAAGAACCAAACTTACAAAATGTGGCAAATCAATGATTTTGTATTCAACATTAAATAAATACAAAAAAGATTTTAAGTTTTTAAATAAATCTGATGAAAATATTGACTTATGTATGAGCTCAATTTCAGAGTTTAAAAAACATGGGGTAACACCACAAAATTTAAAGGATGAAATAGAAAAATTAGATGATGAATATTTAAAAGCAAAATTAAATGATATGTTTTTAGTATATCAAAATTTTGAAAACATAATACAAAATGAATACATAGAAGATGAAGACTTATTAACATATCTTGTAGAAAATGTGGATAAAACAGATTTATTAACAGATTCTGTTATATATATTGATGAATTTTCTGGTTTTACATATCAAGAATATGAAATTTTAAAAAAATTTATAAAAAATGCAAAACAAGTTACACTAACAGTTTGCACAGACTCATTAAATGAAAGTTTAGAGCCTGAAACAGACATTTTTTATTCAAATAAAATAACCATTTTTAAGATATTGAATTTAGTAAATGAAGATAATCTAATACTAGAAAAGCCTATATATTTAGACCAAAGCCCAAGATTTAAAAATGAAGAACTTAAATTTTTAGAGCAAAATTTATTTAATATTAAACAAAAAAAATATGAAAAAAATTCTGATAATATAAAATTATTTTTAGCTAAAAATCAATATTCAGAAATCGAAAATGTTGCGAAAGAAATCATAAATTTAGTAAAAAATGAGAACTTAAATTTTAATGACATTTCTGTTATTACAAGAAATATTGATGATTATTCAAGCCTTATCAGGTCAATATTTGCAGAATATAATATACCTGTTTTTATTGATGAAAAAAGAGATTTAAACCAAAACATTATAGTCCAATATTTACTTTCAATTTTAGAAATATTTAGTAGCAATTTTTCTAAAGAATCAATTTTTAATTATTTAAAAATTGGATTTAGTGATTTCGATGAGGATGAAATTTTTAAATTAGAAAATTATTGTACAAAATGGGGAATAAAAAATAATAAATGGAAAAATGATTTTCATTTTAAATCATCAGAAAATGAAACAGAAGAAATTGAAAATTTAAATAATATTAGGAAAGAAATTATAAATCCATTATTAAATTTAAAAGCAAATTTTGGTACAGTAGAAGAAACAACAAAGGCAATTTATGACTTTTTACAAGAGCAAGATTTTGAAAACAAAATAAACAAAAAAATAGCAGAATTAAAAGAAAAAAATATGTTAGATTTAGCAAATGAATATGTTGCAAGTTATAAAATCATATTAAATATATTTGATGAAATGGTTTTAGTATTTGGAAAAGAAAAGATTGGTCTAGATAAATATATTGGAATTCTAAAAACGGGATTAAAAAATAGTGAACTTGGCAAAATACCGGGAACACAAGACCAAGTTATTGTTGGAGATATTGAAAGGTCAAGAAGCCATAAAGTAAAAGCTATATTCATAATTGGAGTAAATGATGGTAAATTCCCAAGTGTAAATAAATCAGAAGGATTTTTTGATGATAAAGACAGAGAAGTTTTTAAACAAGATGGAATTGAACTTGCAAAAGGAACAATAGAAAACTTATATGAAGAGAATTTTAACATTTATAAGGCTTTCACAACAGCAGAAGAAAGATTATATGTATCATATGCTTCATCAGATTTAGAAGGAAAATCTTTAAGACAATCAGTAATGATTTCAAAAATAAAAAGGATATTTCCAAATATAATAGAAAATAGTGATATTGTAAATAATAATTATCAAATAACAAATAAGCTCATAACATATCAAGAACTATTAGAAAATATTGCAAATTTAAGAGATGGAAAAAAAATAGAAGGTATCTGGTACATAGTTTATCAATACTACAAAATGCAAAATGAATATTTTGAAAAATTAAAAAATGACATTAAAGGAATTGAATATACTAATATTCCAGAAAATATTGATAAAAATACAATACAAAAACTTTATGGAAATACACTAAAAACAAGTATTTCACAATTGGAGAAATTTGCTGGTTGTCCATTTTCTTTTTATTTACAATATGGGCTTAAATTAAAAGAAAAAGAAGAATTAAAAGTGCAAAGCTTTGATACAGGCTCATTTATGCATGAAACAATAGATTCCTTCTTTAAAAGAACAAAAGAAGAAAATATAAATTTATCTGAATTAGTTATAGATGAAGAAAAAATTAAGGAAATAGTAAATAAAATTATAGAAGAAAAATTAAATGAAAATAAAAAATATACTTTTGTTGCAACAGCAAAATACAAAGTATTAGTAAAAAGATTGGAAAGAATTGTATCAAAAGCTTTAAAATACATACTAGAAGGATTAGTTTATAGTGATTTTGAAATTGAAGGAACAGAAGTAGAATTTGGAAAAAATGGTAAATATAATCCAATAACAATTGAACTAGATGATGGCAAAAAAGTTGAAATTACAGGTAAAATAGATAGAATAGACACAGCAAAATCTGATGATGGAAAATATTTAAGAATAATAGATTATAAATCATCAGCCAAAAATATTGATTTAAATAAAGTTTATGCTGGATTGCAAATACAATTATTAACATATATGGATGCAGTTTGCAAAGAAGAAGATTTATTGCCAGCTGGTGTTTTATATTTTAGTTTATTGGAACAATTGATTAAAGAAAATAAAAAGGTTCCAGAAGAAAAAATTGAAGAAGAATTAAGAAAAAATTTTAAAATGAAAGGACTAATTTTAGCAGATGTTAAAGTTATAAGGATGCAAGATAAAAACTTAGAAACTGGAACATCAAAAATTATACCAGCAACAATAAATAAAGGAGATATAATATCAGAAAAAAAGACAAGTGGAGTTAGTAGTGAAGAATTTAAAATATTGCAAGATTATATTTATAGAACTATAAAAGAACTTTCAAAAGAAATTTTAAAAGGAAATATTGATATAAAACCATATAATAAAAATGGGGAAAAACCATGTAAATATTGTACTTATAAAGCTATTTGTGGATTTAATCCAGATGTAGCTGGTAATTGCTATAATTATATTCCAAATTATACAAAAGATGAAATTATTAAAAAAATGAAATAAAAAAGCATTTACTAGAAATAGTAAATGTTTTTCTTAATATAATAAAGTTAATATAAATATTATAGAAGAAAGTATTTTTTTAAATTATTATAGAGCTCCTCATTCTAAAAATTCTTACAAAAGTTTTTCAAACTTTTGAGAATTTTTGAACGATCCTCACTAACTCTATAATAATTTAAAAAAATACTTTCTTCTAATTATTCTATTTAATTCATATATTTTAATACTTCATTATATATTTTTTCCATTCTATCTTTTGTTTGTGGGTTATTAAATTTAAATCTATTATATAAGGTAGTAACATATCCTTTTTGCTTTATTATATACAAACTTTGCTTATAATTAAAGTCAAATATATATGCAAAATGTGCAACCAATAAATCTATACTTGTTTTTTTGTCATTATAATTTATTAAATGGTCATTAAAAAATTCATAATAAACTTTATCTGTTATAACATCATTTGATAGGTCATTACTTTCCCATATTGCCTTTTTATCTCCAATTGTTAGTACATAAAATATATCTGTTTTATCTGCATCTCTAATTATTTTGGCATGTAAATTTTCTCTTTCTGTCAATCCTTCTTCTATTTTAGCTCTATTGTGATTTAATATTGCTTTTTTTATAATTTCATCAAATTCATTTGTTTTTAGAAATTTCCTAATTAGTCCATCTTCAAATAAAACTTTTACACCATATTTACCATGATTTACACTATCTTTATCAATAAAGGTATGATATTGTCTTACTTGCTCAAACCTACCTATATCATGTAACAAGCCAATTAGTTCTGCAAGTTCAATGTCTTCTTCATTTAAATTTAAGCTCATTGCTAGATTTTTAGCAATTTGAGAAACTCTTTCAATATGTGAAATTTTTATTTTTATTTTTTCATCATTAATATCATAATTTTTTACATATTCTGCAAATGTTTTTTTGCTTCTTCAATATTTATTTTCATTTTAATCCTCCTTAAAATTATTATATAATATTTTGTATTCTTTAATTTCTTTGATATTTTACCATAATAATTTTATTTTGCAAGTCATAAACTAAATAAAAAATTGAATGGATTTTTTATATAAAATATAGTATAATTTGTAAAGAAACCAAAAAGGGAGAAATTTAATATGGAAAAAATTTTACCACCAAAATTAAATAAAGGAGACACAATTGGAGTTTGCGCTCCATCATCACCAATTGTTGGAGAAAATATTGAAGAATTAAAAAAGGCAAAAGAAATTGTAGAAAAAGACGGATTTAAAGTTAAATTTTCAAAGAATATATTTTCAAACACTAATGGATATAGTAATACAGCAAAGGAAAAAGCAGACGATTTAAATAGTTTATTTAAAGATAAAGATATTAAAATGATTTGGTGTGCAAAAGGTGGAGAAAATAGCAATTCAGTATTTGAATATTTAGATTTTGACTTGATAAAAAATAATCCAAAAATAATTTGTGGTTATAGTGATATAACATCATTAACAAGCATAATTGCAGAAAAAACAGGACTTGTTACATTTAGTGGAACAAATTTTAAAACAATAGCAACAGATGAAACAAATAATAGCTATAAAGAAGCAATAAATAGATTTGTAAATGGAAGTCTTGAGATTGGTAAATTTCTTGATAAAAATAGTAATAAATATTTTACAATAGAAGAAGGAAAAACAGAGGGCGAGCTTATTGGTGGTAATTTGACTTTAATTAAAGGACTTGTTTCTGGAAAATACTCTATAAATTTTGAAAATAAAATATTATTTATAGAAGATTTAGGGTATGAAACAATACCTGCTATGGCAAGCAATGATTTATATTTTATGAAACAAAACAATGTATTTGATAAAATAAAAGGACTTTGGATAGGAAATTATGAACACGAAAGTGGATATAGTCTAGAAAAAATAGTTTTAGATACAATTGGAGATAAATACAATTTCCCAATAATAAAATCAAATAATTTTGGACATATAGAAAATAAAACAGTTATACCAATAGGAGTAAATGCAAAAATAGATACAAGCAAAGATACAAAAATAGAAGTTAAATAATGTATGAAACATGGGAAGAATTAGAAAATTCAATTAAAGACTGTAAAAAATGTAAATTGTGTAAAACAAGACAAAATATAGTATTTGGAACAGGAAATAAAAATGCTGATTTAATGTTTATAGGAGAAGGACCAGGAGCAGATGAAGATGCAAAAGGAGAACCTTTTGTTGGAAGAGCTGGTAAACTTATGAATCTTTCATTTGGAATTGTAGGAATAAAAAGAAAAAACGTATATATTGCAAATGTAGTTAAATGTAGGCCTCCACAAAATAGAAATCCAGAAGATGATGAAGCAGATGCATGCTTAGATTATTTGAGAAATCAAGTTGTTTTAGTAAAACCTAAAATAATTGTGTTACTTGGAAGTGTTGCACTAAAAAATATTTTGGGAAAAGAATATGGAATAACTGCCTCACGTGGAAAATGGTTTGAAAAGAATGGAATTTCATATATGCCAACATGGCACCCTGCTGCACTTTTAAGAGATGAAAACAAGAAAGCAGATTTTATTAATGACTTACAACTTGTTTTGGATAGAATTAAAGTTGAATAATGTCTTGAATTTTAAGCTTTTATATTATATAATACTAAAAAGTTTTACAAAAACGAGGAGATGCAAAAAATGGCATATAATTTTAAAGAAGTAGAAAAAAAATGGCAAGATAAATGGGAAAAAGAGGGAACATTTAATGCAAAAAATGATTATACTATGAAAAAATGGTATGGACTAATAGAATTTCCTTATCCATCTGGTCAAGGATTACATGTTGGCCATCCACGTAGTTATACAGCAATGGATATTCTTGCAAGAAAAAGAAGATTACAAGGATATAATGTTTTATTCCCAATAGGATTTGACGCATTTGGTCTACCTGCAGAAAATTATGCAATTAAGACAAATGTTCATCCTAAAATAACGACACAGCAAAACATTGCTCACTTTACTAAACAATTAAAATCACTTGGCTTTTCTTTTGATTGGTCAAGAAAAATTGATACAACTGACCCAGATTATTATAAATGGACACAATGGATTTTCATACAATTATTTAAGCATGGTTTAGCATATAAAACAACAATGCCAATAAACTTTTGTACTGGATGTAAAGTAGGATTAGCAAATGAAGAAGTTGTTAATGGCGTATGTGAAAGATGTGGAAGCCCAGTAATTCAAAAAGAAAAATCTGAATGGATGCTAAGAATAACAGACTATGCACAAGAACTAATTGATGGATTAGATGATTTGGATTTCTTAGATAAAATTAAGACTCAACAGAAAAATTGGATTGGTCGTTCTGAAGGAGCTGAAGTTAATTTTAAACTTTCTGGAGTTGATAAAGTAATAAAAGTTTATACAACAAGACCTGACACATTATTTGGTGCAACATATATGGTTGTTTCTCCAGAACACCCAATTTTAAAGGAGTTAGCTGATAAAATTGAAAATATTGATGAAGTAAAAGAATATCAAAAACAAGCAAGTTTAAAATCTGCTTTTGAACGTTCAGAATTAAACAAAGATAAAACAGGTGTTGAGATTAAGGGAATAAAAGCAATAAATCCATTAACAAATAAAGAAATTCCAATTTGGATTTCAGATTATGTTTTAATAACATATGGAACTGGTGCAATTATGGCTGTTCCTGCTCATGATACTCGTGATTATGAATTTGCTAAAAAATTCAACTTACCAATTATTCAAGTCGTTGATGGGAAAAATGTTGACCTATCTAAAGAAGCTTTTACAGATGTTGCAACAGGAAAATTAATAAATTCTGGATTTTTAAATGGACTTGATGTTAAAGATGCAAAAAAGAAAGTTATTGAATATCTAGAAGAAAATAAAATTGGAAACAAAAAAGTTAATTACAAACTTCGTGATTGGGTATTTTCTCGTCAAAGATATTGGGGTGAGCCAATTCCAATGGTTTATTGTGAAGATTGCGGTTGGGTTCCAATTGATGAAAAAGATTTACCATTAAAATTGCCTGAGGTAAAAGAATTTGAACCTGGAGAAAATGGAGAATCTCCACTTGCAAAGCAAACTGATTGGATAAATACAACATGTCCACATTGTGGTAAACCTGCTAAAAGAGAAACAGATACAATGCCACAATGGGCTGGTTCATCTTGGTATTATTTAAGATACATGGATCCACACAATGATAAAGAATTAGCATCAAAAGAAGCTCTTAAATATTGGTCACCAGTTGATTGGTATAATGGTGGAATGGAACATACAACACTTCACTTATTATATTCAAGATTTTGGCATAAATTCTTATATGATATTGGTGTTGTTCCTACAAAAGAGCCATACCAAAAACGTACATCACATGGAATGATTTTAGGAACAAATGGCGAAAAAATGTCAAAATCAAAAGGAAATGTTATAAATCCAGATGATATTGTTGATGAATTTGGTGCAGATACATTTAGAGTATATGAAATGTTTATGGGACCATTTGACCAAACAGCTGCATGGTCTATGGATAGTATTCGTGGATGCGGAAAATTCCTTGATAAAGTTTGGAATCTACAAAATATATTAGTTGATGGAGATACATATTCACCAGAATTTGAAAAGCTAATAAATAAGTCTATTAAAAAAGTTTCAAATGATATTGAAGAAATGAAATTTAACACATGTGTTTCTACATTTATGATTATGGTAAATGAATTTTATAAGATAGGAAAATTAAATAAATGTGACTTTAAAGCATTTTTAACATTATTAAATCCATTTGCACCACACATAACAGAAGAATTAAATAAAATTGCAGGATTTAAAGATGATATTTCTACATATTCTTGGCCAACATATGATGAATCAAAAACAATTGATGATGAAATAACTTTACCAATTCAATTTAACGGAAA
>CACWHO010000009.1 GCA_902760765.1 uncultured Eubacteriales bacterium
ATTTGTTGTATATTTTGCTTTTGGCTTTCCTTCCATTCTCCACAATATCGTTACTAACATTGCTTTCGTAAATTTTGCATTAGGATCAAATGTATTTTTATCTGTTCCTGTTACGATTCCCTTATTATAGCAATATTTTACATCATCATAGTACCAGTCACCAGGTTTAACATCTTTAAATGGTTCAACTGTTATTCCCATACTTGCCTTTACACCTGTCCCATCAGTTGCTGTTGCAGTTATAACAACTTTTCCACCTTTTTTTCCGGTTACTACTCCTTGAGTATCCACAGTAGCTATACTTGAATCGCTACTTGACCATTTCAAAGTTTTATTTGTTGCATTTGATGGTGTTATAGTAGGAGTTATTCTTATACTGTTTGTAACGGCAACATAGTTTTTTCCTGATAATTTTATTGAAGTAACAGGTATTATTTCTATATATTTAAATCCTTTTGAGTTAGCATATGATTTTGCTGCAGTTCCAGCATATCCATAAAATGTTATTTGACTAGAAGGAATATCCTGAAAGGCATTTTCACTTATTTCTTGTATTTTTTTAGTAAAGTACACCGTTTTTAGTGATGTACATCCTTCGAAAGCTCCGCTATACCACATTGAACCATTTATTGTTCTTGATGGTATTTTTATTGTTGTTAATGATTTGCAATTATGGAAAGCAGAAGTATCAATTTCCTCAACAGTATCTGGAATTTCTATATTATTTAAACTTGAACAATTTTCAAACATTCCGTACGATATTTTTTTCAATTTACTTGGTAATTTAACACTTTGTAGAGTTGTACAATTTTCAAAAACACTTTCACTAGCTTCAGTAAAACTATTTGAAAAAGTCACAGATTTTAGTTTTGTACAATCTTTAAACATATTATTTGGAATTGAAGTTGCAGTTGCATTAATTGTTGCAGTTGTTAAAGATGTGCATCCTTCAAATGTTCCACTATAATACACGCCATAATTTAAATCTGTAACTGTTGCTGGAATTGTAATACTTGTTAAAGCTTTGCAATTAGTAAAGGCTGACATTCCTATTTTTTTAACACTTGCAGGTATTGTAATAGAAGATAATGCCGTACAACCTTCAAAGGCTGCATATTCAATTTCTTTTACCTTACTTGGAATTGTAACATTTTTTAATGCTGTACAATGTTCGAACATACCTTCTGGTATACTTTCTGTATTACTAGGTAGCGATATACTCTTTAGTGCTGTGCACCCCTCAAAAATATAACCGCCCATTTGTTTTACAGAACTGGGTATTGTAATAGTAGTTAAAGCTGTACATTCTTTAAATGTTCCGTAATCTATTGTTGTAACCGTTGATGGAATTGTAACACTCTTCAAATATTTACATCCTTCAAAGCCACTTATTTTTGTTACTTTTTTTCCATTAATATATGATGGTATTGTAGCCTTTTCAATGTATTTTCCAGCCGGAACAACTGTAACAGTTCCATCATAATTTTCATCATAATAAACTTCAGAATTGTAATATGTAGACGCATTTACTGAATTAAAAAACAATAAATTTGAACCTAATAACATACAAATTAATACTATAAAAACTATTTTTTTCTTCATTTTTTTACTCCTTTCAAAATAATTACAAGCCTATTTCTCTGCAATATCTTGCTATAAATGACACGGCTTCCGCTTTTGTTGCAGTATTTAACGGATATAACTTTGTTCCATTATCTCCACCAAGCATTATTTTTTTTGCAACTGCCCAACTCATTGCTGCCCTTGAATATTCTGGTTCTTGTTTATAATCTAAAAACTTAGTTAAATCTGCTCTTGCACTTGTATCTTTTCCTTTTATTCTTGCATAATTTCTTAAGCATTCTATAAATTGGTGTCTTTCTAATACCTTTTCCGGATTAAAGTGTGTATCGTCTAGCTTATATGCTACACCAGAAGATATAGACCATTGTGCGGCATCATAACACCAATACCATTTTGGGCAATCTACAAAATTAGTTGTATATTTTGCCTTTGGTTTTCCTTCCATCCTCCATAATATCATTACTAACATACCCTTAGTAAATTTAGCGTTTGAGTCAAACGTATTTTTATCTGTTCCTGTTATTATTCCTCTATCGTAACAATATTTTAAATCATTATAATACCAATCAGATTTTTTTACATCAGTAAATGGCAATGTAGATGATTCAACAATTGCATTTTCCTTTTGTCCTTTTACTGTTATAGTTAATGTTTCTTTTAAATTTGAACCATCTGTTGTTTCTATATACAACTCTGTATTTCCATTTTTTACTGGAGAAATTACACCGCTTTGATTAATAGTAGCAACTTGGGTATTTTTTATTGTATATTTTAGAGTTGTATTTTTTGCGTTTCTAGGATACGCATATGCATTAACATATCCTTTATTATTTCCATTTATTTCCGTGGTCTTACTATAAATTGTTATCTTATTACATTTTATGTCTACATTAACATTTACAACAGCTTTTTTCCCCGAACCATCTGTAGTGTTTACTGTAATTTGAGTTGTTCCATTTCCTACTGGTGTAATCTGACCACTTGAACTCACTCTTACAACATTTGTATTTGCAGACGTATATGTCAATTTTTTATTAGTCGCTAATTGTGGTTCTATAGCTGTTTTTATGTATTCGTAATTACTTGTTGAATTAAAGTTATATGATGTTTTTTCTACCTTTAATGACGTTATTTTACATTCAAATGCTTCAAATTTTATATTGTTATTATTAGCATATGTTTGTGCAGTAGAGTCTTTTATACCATATATCGTTAAATTCGGACAATTTTCAATAGGTAATTCTGAATAATATCTATTTCCCATACTTGCATTTGCATTTAAAATATATAATTTATTTAATTTACTAAGATTTTTAATTGCATTTATATTTATATAACTCACGTTGCTTAAGCACTGAATTTCTTGAATATAATTGTTACCATTTAGTGACCATCCATCAATTGTTGTAACCGTTGATGGAACAACAAATTTATTATCCTGTTTTCCTGCTGGATACAACTTCAACATTCGTGGTTCATTATTATATTTTTCGTATAAAACGCCATCTTGAGAAATAAATGAAGGATTATCACTATCAACTGCTATTTCTTTAAGTTTATCACAATTGTATGTAAAAGATTGTGTTATTACAGTCACAGACTTTGGAATTGTAAGTTTTTCAATAGATTTGCAGTAACTAAAAGCACTTTCTATTCTGATAACAGTATTTGGTATTGTAACTGTTTTTAGTGTGGTATTTGGGTTACTATAATCCCCAAATATATAACCTCCAAGTTCTGTTACAGTATACCCATCTATTTTACTTGGAATAGATACATTACTTGAACTTCCTATATATTTTGTAATTTTTATATTGTTATTATCAAGTATTTTATACTCATATTTATTTTCGAATGAATCAGCAACTACAACTTTACATGTAGATTTTAATTGGCTATTTGCTATACTTGTTGCTGTAATTGTGGCTGTACCATTACCTACTGCAGTAACTTTTCCAGATGTATTTACTCTTGCCACATTTAAATTACTTGAAGACCATATTACACTTTTATTTTCTGTTGTTGGATTAGGTACTACGCTAATTGAGAGATTTACTGTTTCTTTATTTTTTAAATATATAACATTTTTTGATAATTCAATTTTAGTTATTGGAGCTTTTTGCTTGTAAATTCTCAAATACGTGCTAATAACTGTATTTCCATTTTCATCACAATATGTAACAGTTGTATTACCTTCATTATTTGCAGTTATTGTACCGTTAGTACTTATTGTAACATTTGAATTGCTAGCTTTAACATTAGAAAATTTCACACCAACAGTTGGTTTATATTCTTCGCCTACATACATACTTTTCTCATTTGTTAAAATACTTGTTCCAGTTATTGCATTTATATTTTGTAGTTCTAACCTTTCTATATTATTACATTGTTCGAAAACACTATTACCTATATTCGTAACATTTGAGGGTATAACCAATTTCCCGTTTATCCTATCACAGTATGCAAACGCATAATTATCTATCTTTTTAACAGAACTTGGTATAGATATACTTGTTAAACCATTGCTACTAAACGCATTCTTTCCTATTGTTTCAACTTTTGAAGGAAATGTTATCTTATCTAACGATGAATCACCAGAACATAATCTTTCTGGAATTACAGTTAAATTTTTAGGTAATTTTAAATAAGACAAATCAGTCATGTATGCAAATGCATACGTTCCAATTGTAGTCACATTATCCGGAATATCTAAACTCTGCAACTTTGTTGAACAAAATGCTTGTGTGCGAATTTCTTTTAACGTAGTCGGAAGTGTAACCTTTTCAAGATTTACTGCTTGATTAAAGCAACCATTAGGAATTATCGTATATCCTTCTGGAAATATTACACTTTTTATGTTATTACTTGTATAAAATGCTTGACTACCTAATTCAAAATTTAACCATGGATATTCACATTTTGGTAATGTTATATTTGAAACTTTATTGTCAAATTTTTTCAACTCATAAATTTCCTTTTCCTTATTAAAGCTATATGTAAAATGCTCAAATTTGTTTAAGTTAAGAATTCCTTGATTATTATAACTATTGAATTTTGTAACCGACGAAATGTCTAACGAAAAAAATACAACTTTTTCACCTGTACTAACTGTCCACATTAACTTATTATTGTATACTATGGGTTTACAGTCGGATAAACGTCCACCTATTGTTATTACATTGCTTAAATTATTACCCTGCCCATCTATCATTACTGCTCTTATATTTACGCCATCATTTGTTACTTCCTCCCATAATACAACAAACTGGTTATCATTTATTTTAACTAAGTGTGGAGTATTACAATAAGTATTTCCATCAGCAGCGTAACTTGTAAGCCATTTTGTAACTACATTAGACGCTTTTACGCTATTTTTATCAACAACACTTATAAATATATTTCTTTGCTCACTATAATCACTATTTTCACTTGAATTAGAATTTTGCTTAACTGAATTTCCTGCTATTATACAGCTGGTATTAGAAACTTCTGCTCCTCCAATAGAAACACCTGTTGAATTATTTCCCGCAGTTCCAGAAATAGGAAATACTATAGCGGTTTCTGTTGGAATGTTTTTTCCAATTTCAGTTTTACAAACCGTAATTCCTCTTGGATAAGAATCTCCATGATCAATTGTATATATATAACTATCATCTAAAGTTATGTATTGATTAAATGAATGACTTACATAACCATAACCTATATAACTAACATTATTTCTCGAAAAAAATGTTTGCATTGTTTCTTCGTTTATTTTTATAAGCATATTAGATTGATGGTGAAGACCATCTGCAGATTTGTACATTGTATGACATGTATCAATATATAAAACACCATCTTTTTCTTCCATTCTACAACTACCTGACGCAAAAGGATTATATGTATTAATCGCCTTTACAGAACAACTCGATATTCTATTCCAATTTTTGTCATATTTAACAATTCTTATAACCTCTAATGAATCATCATCATCTTTGTTAAATTGACCAAATACTAAAAAATTAAATTTTTCACCACCAAAATACCCGCCGCAGGTACTTAATTCATATTTTATCTCTTTGCTAGATATATATTTAAAATTCGAATCGTACTTTTCTATTAAAACCTTGGATTTTGAGGAATCCTTTGAGTTAAAAACAAATTGAATTTTTGAAATTGTATTATCACTGTTTTTTTCTAAATATGCTCCAACTATATTTCCGTATGTAGAATAATTATTATATGAATAATTTTTTACTCCGTCATTTGTACTACTCTCAACATAATAATTCTCAGCTGCTAATACATTACCTGCACATATAACCTGAAAAATAAAAAATGTTATTATTAATCCTAAAAGTATACTAGCCTTTTTTAACATAAACAAACTACCCCCTTCTTCTTTGTTTAATGGTTTCCTTTATAAATGATATATTATTTTTATTTAGATATAATGAAAAGAATGTAATAAATATTGCATTTATAATACTAATCCAATTAATTTTTATATAGTATATCACAAAAGTAACTATAGTAACAACCATTATTTTTAATATTATCATTTTATTTACTTTCATATTAACATACTTTTTTGAATCATAATATCTGTATAAAAACATTGTAAACCATGCAATTAGAGTAGAAAGTGATGCGGCATACAATCCTATTTTGTTTATAAACACTATATTAACAACAACATTTATTATTGCTGTTATGATTGATGTTTTTGCTATTTCCTTTGTAACTTTGTTAGCAACATAAATTGAGCCAATAAAAGTGACCAATATACTGAAAAATGTTCCTAATATTAAAATTGGTATTTGGTTATATGCTTCTATATAGTTTCCATTTACCAATATTTTAAATGCAATTGGCATATAGGCAATTAATCCCAACGACAATGCACTGAAAAATTCTATAGTTACTCTAAATATTTTAGAGAAGAATTCGTTTTTATCATCCTGCCCTATGTTTATAGAAGCAGATTCCGTCCAAGTAATATTAAATATTCCATATATAGTTGTTATAATATTAGAAAATTTATTTGCCACAGAATATATTCCATTTTGTCCAATATCTAAAAATTTATATATTATTAACCTATCTGAAGCATTTACAACCCACCAAGAAATTGCATTAGGAATTAACGGTATTGAATACTTTAATATCTCTTTTAATTTTTCATTACTAAAAGCTTTTATTTTTATGTATTTATATAATTTTGTGCTTACTACAACGTATATTGTGCATATTAATTGTCCTGCAAATGTTGCCCATAACATACCAGTAGCTCCCATCTTAAGAGATGCAATTAAAGCAACATTTAAAATAATTGTTATAGCTCCTGACAAAAAACTTGCAATAGCATATTTTTTGTTATCTCCAAATCCTCTTGTTATTTGTAAAGTATAGTTTGCAACAGACGATACAATAAGGTTTGCAAGTAAAAAATATTTATAATCATTATGAATAAACCTATTTACAATTATAAAGATAATAGAGTATATAATTATCTGTACAAATAAGAAAAGTGACACAGTTGTTATAAGTTTATTTTGCTCTTTTTTTTCTTCACGTTTATCAATTAAGAATCTAAAAACACCTTGGTCTACTTGGAATGTTAAAACCGGAATTAATAAACTGATTAATGTATTTAATAAATCAACCACTCCATATTCTTCTGTTGACAAATAAACTGTGTAAAGGGGCAATAATAAGAAGGATAATAATTGCGTACATACTCTTCCAACAGTAACTATAGCAGTATTTTTTAATAAACTCTTTTCCTTAGACATCTTTTCCCTTTCTTTAAGCCAAAAACTGACTCTTCCATTTTTCTATTTTTTCATTATCTATTACAACATTTGTTTTAAACTTAGAATTTATTTTTGTTTCAAGTTTGTCTATATCGTTTTTGTCTATCGTATTTAAATTATATGTTTTAGACATATCCCTAGCTCTATTATCTATTGCAAGAATAATGCTTCTTCTTCCATTTCTAATAGCATATATTCCAGCATGCAACCTTGTACCTACATAATCAATATCATTCTCAATTAACAATTTTTTGTACGCCTCTAACTTAGGTGCAACAATGTTAATATTTTCAATGTTGTCAAATGAATTAAAATACTCTAAATCTTCCGAACCTTGAACCCAAAAATAAATGTCTTTATAATTTCTTTTTAATATATTAATTAATTCCTGATCTACCTTTCTGTCTTTTTTGTAATCCGTCAAAGTAAAAACAACTTTGTTAGATTTTTCCTCTGTAATTTTAGCACAGTGTTCTTTAGTTAACGACCATAATGTTGGGCAACCTGTGTTTATAGCTTTAAGTCCTAATTCTTCCAAGAATACTTTCGTTCTCTCATCTCTAACTGAATGTATATAATTTTTTGAAAAAATTTTTTTATACATTAATTTTGTGTATAAATCCAATCTTTTAGCATTAGTCTCACATCCACAGCCAATACATATACTATCTTTATAATATTTGCAATTAAAATAATTAATATTCCAATCTGGTGCTAATCTTAGTAAGCTATACTTTATAATATTAGTTCCACAAATAAATTTATAATCAGCCTTATCGCATGCCCTAGAAGGCATGTTTCTTCTAAAATTCTGATAAAATCTCGCTATTGGAGTATGTGTAGAAAAATGAGTTACAAAATTTTTATCTAATAAATATTTCATTTCATTATTTATGCACTCCATTATTATATAATCCCCTAAATTTTGAGTTCCTTGTTCCGTATCAAATAATACTATGTTTTTCATTTTTTCCTTCCTTTCTAGAAATAAACATAACAAAATTATATACAATTACAAATAATAATATATTAATTTCAGAATTTGCTATTCCTCCTCTACATGCAATCAACATAGCCCAAATTATAACTACTACATTAAATGTACTTATTTTTCTTTTATATAATTCATCTAAAAGTACTAATATACCCGCTAAAATTGAAAAAGCTATATATGTTCCTATATGTCCAAAATTTATATATAACTCACCAACCAATGTGGGTGTAACACCTCCACCAGCAAATTTCATATTAAGCATTTCTTTTAACCATAATGTGAAATCCACATCAGGTCCAGGCTTTAACATAATAAAATTTAAAAAGAAAGTGTATCCATACTGATATTTTACTTTTTGCGGGAAGCTATTCATTATATTATTTAGGTTTAAAACACCATTTTCAAATATAATACTAAGACTTGTAAACATTTTTAAACTACCGTTACCAGATAATACACTTCTTATTCCACCTAATAAAACTGTTACTATTAATATAACACTTCCATATAATGCAATTTTTTTAAATGGAATTTCTTTTTTTTCTTGAATATACAAAAGTACTGTTATCAATATTAATGTGATAAACCTTGATCTGAACCCTATTAAAACACTTGATAAGCCATATATTAGGTATATTAAAAAAAACAATTTTACATTGTACTTATTATTTAATACTAATTTTAGTAAGCAACTTAACCCTACTAGACCAAACCACATTGAATACAAAAGAATTCCATTCCCTTGTAATGATGTGATTCTACCTTGCTCCATATTTCCTCCAAAAAGAAATTGAAAATTTTTTATAAGATACACAGCCTCTGCAATCATTGAAATAATTATTAATACATAGCTTGATATTATTATTTTTTTATGGTTAATATTTTCTTTTTTTATTTCCTTGCTCAATTTATTACATTTTTCTTTGTAGTAAGATGAATTATATATTATATAGACAGTTAAGCAGAATACATAATAAGAAATAAGAATTAAATTATACGTTTTAGGGTAATATATTCCTACTCTTATAGCAGAAGGAATAGGTCCAATTCCTATGAACACCATATGGAATACTGAAAACATCACTAGCACCGATTTAATCCTAAATTTGCAAATATAAAATAAATATAAAACCATTCCTATATAACTTATTGAATATATTAATAACTTAACAACATCATTTTGTATAAAATTCATTATAAAAATAAGACAGGGAAATAACAACATAATAATTATGTTGTTATTCTCCCTAAAAAAATTTATCATTTTTTTATTATTCATAGTGTAGTTTTCCTTTCCTGTTCTCATCTAGACATTCCTTTAATTCCGATAAGTACTTATTGTCTACTCATTTGATTGGCAATATCTTCATCGACTATTTCTTCTCCAGTTTTATTTTTCAACTGTTCTTTCGAAGCTTCTGACAATCCATTATTAACCTTAGCATGGAAATCACAAGTAGAACATTTATCCAACTGTTCTTTTGTAACCTTTCCATCTCTATAATCTCTAACAACTTTATTTTCATACATAGAGTATTTTTTCTTTTTGAAAAATCTCAAGAATTTGTGCCTGAATACCCACCAAGCAGGTACCCAAATATATTTCTTCATTGCCGGGCTAACTGAACCAATCATCCAACAATTTCTATCACAATGACGCACTACATTACGAACCTTTACAGCTTGTTCTGAATTCCATAGTTCGTCCCATGTTTGATTATTTAAATTTCCCATTACTTCTTTATCTTTAGTTCCATTGCATGGCATTACGTCTCCATATGGATCGATGAAAAATGTGTCAAATGCCATATCACATGGAAGCAATCTTTTTTGACCATAAATGTAATTTATTAATCCATGATTAAAATATGCTCTAAACCATTTTTTAGGCGAATTAGAATTCAACAATTTATTAATTAGATTTTCAAATTCTTGTGCAACCATTGGTCTATCGTGAATAATATTTTTTGCTTCAACAAAATAAAAACTATTATGTAAAGTTGCTGTTGCAAATTCCATATTTAATTCATTTGATAAGTCATATAATGCAACTAAGTCTTTAGCATTTCTGTCTTGAACTGTCATACCAAATCCAACATCTGGATGCTTCATTTCAACTAATTTTTTTAAAGTTGAGTAGCCTCTATTGAATCCATCTGGCAATCCTCTTATTTCATTGTTTGTTTTTTCTAAACCTTCTATTGAAATTCTTATTCCTACATTTGGAAATTCTTCACATAATTTTATTATTCTATCTGTAAAAAATCCATTTGTTGAAATTACAATTCTATCTGACTTTTTATATAGTTCTCTAACAATATCTGGTAAATCTTCCCTAATAAAAGGCTCACCACCAGTAATATTCGTAAAATACATTTTTGGTAATTTTTTAATTGTTTCAATAGATATTTCCTCCTCTGGTTTAGAAGGTGCTTTATATCTATTACACATTGTACATCTTGCATTACATCTATACGTTACAATAACAGTACCATTTAATTTTTTTTCTGACATATTAATTATCCTTTCTTATTTATTAATTACATCTTTATATATGTTAATAATATTTTCATAATATTTATTTTTGTCAAATTCTGTTTTTGCGAACTCTTTTGCATGTTTTCCATACTGACTTGCTCTTTCATCATCTTCAAATAATATTTTCATCTTATTAGACAAATCTTCCACACTATTTGGTTCAAATAATAATCCCGTTTTTTCATTTTGGACTAATTCTGGTATTCCACCTATGTTAGATCCTACTATCGGTTTTCCAATTGCAAGTGTTTCTAGCACTGAATATGGGCAATTTTCATACCATATTGATGGAACAACAACAAATTTACATTTTCTAACTATATCTTTTACCTGTTCTTTATTTAGGAAACCAAGCATTTGAACTCTATTTTCTAATTTCTTTTCTTTTATAATCTCTTTTATGTTTTCTTTTTCTGGACCATCCCCAGCTATATATAATTTACCTTCGTCTATTTTTTCAATAGCTTGTAATAGATTTAAAATTCCTTTTTCTTTTGACAATCTTCCTAAATATAAAGCATAATTTTCATTTTCTATTTCACAATTATAATCTTCAAATTCAATAAAATTATGAATTGCAATCAATTTAGAAGATTCAACTCCATCCTCAACAAACTTATCTTTGTAAAAATTTGTAGGAGTAATAATTCTATCTATTTTTTTAGTATAGATTTTTTTACTTCTATAGTATTTTCCTTCTATTGCACCTATAACACTTTTTAAAGTTGACCCTTTGTTGCATTTTTTCTTAATACAATTACAATATCTTCCTTTCATACATTTTTCACAAATATTACCATCATTGTCTAACATCGTTATAGCAGGGCATATTGCTTGTACATCATGTGCAGTAAACACAATTGGTATATTTCTTTTGTTTGCAGCACTTACAACAGATGCAGATAATTGCCTTTGAAAATTATTTAAATGTATTATATCTGGTTTGAAATCGTCTATTGCATTTATCATTTTATTATAATTATCTTTAGAATATATTACATCTAAAGCTTTAAGTTTACTTCCATTATTTAAATCGATTGGTTCTACGAAGTATTCTTTGTCTCCTGTTTGAATGTTTTTTTCATCTTTCATTGAAAAATAAGCTACTTCATGGCCATTCTCTTTCAATAAATTTCCAAGCTCAAAATAATATTTCTCGCTACCACCTTTTAGATAATGGAATTTATTAACTAACAAAATCTTCATTTTATCATCCTTTATTAACAACTTTTTTGTACAAATTCTCTGTTTTTTCTACAACATCATTCCAATTATATTTTTC
>CACWHO010000010.1 GCA_902760765.1 uncultured Eubacteriales bacterium
GGAAAATGATAATGAAAATTTAATTATTTTATCATTAGATAGAGAAATAGAAAAATTAGCAAATTATAGAAAAATTTCATTTGACTTGATTTGGTGGAGTAATACAGGCTTTAAAATACCAAATAGTGCAATAGTAGAAAAAGATGGAATTAACTATGTTGTAAGAAATAGAGCAGGATATTATGATAAAATTGCAATAAAAGTTGAAAAGAAAAATGATAAATATTCTATAGTTTCAAATTATAATTTTCAGGAATTAAATGATTTAAATATAAAACAAACAGCAACAATCGCTATATATGATGAACTTATATTAAACCCTGACTTAAGTAATTTATAGTTATGTTACATCATTATTACGATAAAATTAAATAATCGTTACATTTACCAAAAACTATTGACAATGACTTAAAAAAAGTAGATACTTATATCAAATGATGATATTATATAGAAAAATTTAGGAGGTTTTTTTACTATGGCAGGAGCATTAATGGATAAAGTATGGAATATATTTGGTTTTGGAGCAGACGAACCAGATATAGTAGATGGTGGAGAAAATATGTATGGCTATGATGATACAGATGTAGAATCAGAACCAGTAGAAAGTAAGAAATTTTTTGGAATTAAGAATAATTCAAAAGTAGTAGAAATGCCACAATCACAAGCAATAAAAATGGTAATTTCTCAACCTACAACTTTTGAACAATCTGAAGAAATATGCAGTTTCTTAAAAGAAAGAAAATCTGTAATTGTTAACTTAGAATATGTTAATAAAGATGTTGCTAGAAGAATTGTAGATTTTATAAGTGGAGGAATTTATGCATTAGATGGATACATTCAAAAAGTATCTAATTCAATATTTTTAGTTGCACCATCAAATTACGAAATCACAAACGAAATGGCAAGAGAAGAAATGAAAAATAAATTATCTGTTTCATGGTTAAAAAACAATAGTATAAATAACTAATTTTACTAGTCAGGAGGAAAAAATGATTACACCCTTAGATATAGAAAATAAAAGATTTTCAAAACAAATGATGAATGGATATAATGTAGAAGAAGTTGATGACTTTCTTGATGAGTTAACAGTTGATTATTCTAAAAACTATAAAGAATTAAATGAATTAAAAGCAAAGGTTAATGAATTAACACAATCATTAGAACATTATAAAAATATAGAATCAACATTAAAAAATACATTAGTAATGGCACAAAGTACTGCAGATGAAGTAAAAAATGTTGCACAACAAAAAGCAGAACAAATAATAAATGATGCAAAAATGAATGCACAAAAACAGGTTGATGAATTACATACACAGATAATAACAAGTCGTAAAGAACAAGAAGAAGTAAAGAAACAATTTGATGTATATAAAGCTAAAATGGAATCATTATTGATTTCACAATTAGAGCTATTAAAAGATATAAATAAAGATGATGAAATTTAACTACACATAAGAAAAAAGCTATCGATTTTGGTAGCTTTTTCTTATTTTAAAACGAGTTTTGTCAGATAGGAAAATCATTATTACATTAGCGTTAAATGTATATTACAATTCTATTAATTCTATTGACTTTGACTAAAAAAAGAATAAAATTATAACAAAGGTGAGTGTATTATGAGGATAATAAGCGGTAGTGCAAGAGGCACAAAGCTATTTACATTAGAAGGAATGAATACAAGACCCACACTTGATAGAGTTAAAGAATCTCTTTTTAATATTATTCAAGATGAAGTTACAGATTCTTATTTTATTGACCTATTTTCAGGAAGTGGAGCAATTGGACTAGAGGCTGCAAGTAGAGGAGCAAAAGAAGTTATTTTATGTGACAATTCCAAAGATGCAATCCAAATAATAGAGAAAAATATTGATAAAACTCATTTAAAAGAAAAAGTAAAATTATACAATTTAGATTATAAAACATTATTAAATACAAAAATAGATAAAACACCAGACATAATATATATTGACCCACCATATGATTCAAATTTTGCAATAGAATCAATAAAAATAATTATAGATAAGAAAATAGCAAAAGAAAATACTAGCATAATTGTAGAGACAGATGATGAAAAAGTTATAGAGATTTTAAATAAATTAAACGTCAATATTGTAGACCAAAGAAAATATGGAAGAGCAATTTTAGTCTTCTTAAAACTTGGAAGGGAGAAAGAAAATGGAAATATTTGAACTACTAGAGTCTTTAGAGGATATAATAGAAAGTAGTAAGACAGTACCATTTACATCAAAGGGAATCGTTGATAAGCTAGAAATTTTAAATTTAATAAAAGAAATTAGATTAAAACTTCCTGATGAATTAAAACAAGCTAAATGGGTAAAAGAAGAAAGACAAAGAATATTAGTTGAAGCACAAAAAGAAGCTGATGGAATTGTAAAAGAAGCCGAAAATAGAATTATATCTATGATTGATGAACATGAAATTACAAAAAAGGCTTATGAACAAAAGAAGGAAATTATAGAAAACGCAAATGAAAGGTCAAGAGAAATCTCTGATGGAACAAAAGAATATGCAGATGGATTATTAGCTACTACAGAAGACACATTAGAAAAAACATTAGAAAATTTACAAAAGAACCTTCCTGCAGCAATTAATGCAATACAAGTTACATTGGAAGATACAATAAAAACAGTACAAGAGAGTAGAAAAGAATTAAAATAAAATTTTTGGGAGAAAGGTGGTCCCAGAGGGCAATTTTGTTTCCCTCTGGGCTTCTTTAAATTTAATTAAAGAAGGAGAAAATAATGGCAAAAAGAAAATATAAAAAAAGAGTAAGTAATCAAACCAGCAAAAGAAGAAGTAGCCAAAGACAAAAAAATAAAACAAATTTAACTGTTGCAGGATTAATAATATTAAGTATTCTACTTGCAGTTTTGTTATATGGAAATTCTGGAGTTGTAGGAATTAAATTAAATGAAATTTTAGGTGGAATGATAGGCTTAATAAAATATGTTTTACCTATTGGGCTTTTTATTTTTGCAATAAAAATTGCAACAGATGAAAATGAATATTCAGAATCAAAACTTTTACAATGTTCATTATTTTTCTTAAGCTTGGCAGTATTAATGAGCGTTGTTCAAATTAATGATGGAGAACTTAATATAGTAGATAAATCAATGTCTAATATATTAAAAGATGCATATAGTACTGGAATGCAAAATTCCGGTGGTGGTGTATTAGGAGCATTAATTGCAGTATGCTTTGTAAAATTGCTTGGAAATGTTGGAGCAATTGTTCTTTCAGCAGGAATTGCAATATTACTTTTAATTTATGTACTTGGAATAGATGTTTCAAATATAGTAAATAAAATTATTGAAAATGCAAAAGAAAGAAGAGAAGAAAAACGAGAGCTAAAAGCTGAAAGAGAAGAGGAAGAATTTAATAATAAATTAAAAGATGATAAACAATCTAAAAATGAACAAGAAGTTGGAGAACAAATAAAAATTAATTTTGGTGATAAAGTTTTAAATGATGATTCACAAAAAGGATATCTTGAAAATAACATTTTTAAAAGAAATCAAAACAAATCTGATAACCAAGAAAAAACGCAAAATACTGAATCACATGATAATGTAGAAAAAAGTTTATTTAAAACAGAGGAACAACAAAAAGAAGATAAAACAAAAGAGGTTTTACAACTTGAACATGCAATGATGGTAGAAGATGAAAATTATGAATATCCACCAATTGAATTATTAAGTAAACCAGAGAAAAAGGCTTTAAAGGGAAGTGCTAAAGCCTTAACAGATACTGCAACAAAATTACAAAAAACATTATATAGTTTTGGAGTTTCAGCAAAAGTTGAAAATGTATCTGTTGGACCTGCAATTACGAGATATGAATTAAAACCTGCAGAAGGTGTTAGAGTTAGCAAAATTGCAAATTTAGCAGATGATATTGCATTAAATTTGGCAGCAGAAACAATAAGAATAGAAGCTCCAATACCAGGTAAACAAGCCGTTGGAATAGAAATACCAAATAAAGAAAAACAAGCAGTTCATTTAAGAGAAGTTCTAGAAAGCACTGAATTTGAGAATAATAAATCAAAATTAACAGTTGCACTTGGAAAAGATGTTGCAGGAAATATTCAATTAGCAGATATTGCAAAAATGCCACATGTATTGATTGCAGGAGCAACAGGCTCTGGTAAAAGTGTATGTATAAATACAATTGTTACAAGTATTATTTATAATGCAAAACCAAGTGAAGTAAAAATGGTAATGATAGACCCAAAAGTTGTTGAACTTTCAGTATATAATGGAATACCACATTTGTTAATTCCAGTTGTAACAGACCCTAAAAAAGCAGCAGGTGCCTTAGCATGGGCAGTTCAGGAAATGGATGATAGATATAATAAATTTGCAAGTAAAGGTGTAAGAGATTTAAATGGATATAATAAAGCAATAGAAAAAGAAGATGGAGTTGGAAAAATGCCACAAATTGTAATTATTGTTGACGAACTTGCAGATTTAATGATGGTTGCAGCAAAAGATGTTGAAGACTCAATTTGTAGATTGGCACAAAAAGCAAGAGCTGCAGGGATGCATCTAGTTATTGCAACACAAAGACCATCTGTTGATGTTATTACAGGTTTAATTAAAGCAAATATTCCATCAAGAATTGCATTTGCTGTATCATCACAAGTAGATTCAAGAACAATATTAGATTCAGTTGGAGCTGAAAAATTGTTAGGAAAAGGTGATATGCTATTTTTCCCAACAGGTTATCCAAAACCTGTAAGAGTTCAAGGAGCATTTGTATCTGATGACGAAGTAGAAAAAATTGTGGATTTTGTTAAACAAAATGGAACAGCTACATATAGTGAGGACATATTAGAATCAATAGAAAATAGCAATAAAACAGAAAAAGAATTAGAAGAAGAACAAGCAAAAGATGATGAAGTTGACCCATTATTAATGGATGCAATAGACATGGTAGTTGAACAGGGAAGAGCATCAACATCATTTATACAAAGAAGATTTAATGTTGGTTATGCAAGAGCAGGAAGAATAATAGACCAAATGGAAGCAAGAGGAATAATTTCTGGATATCAAGGAAGCAAACCAAGAGAAGTCTTAATTACAAAAGAAAAATTAGATGAATTAAAAATGTCAACATCAGAAAAAAATGAAACAGATACAGAAGATAAATAAAATCTAGGAAGGAGAGAAAAATGAGGCAAAATAAAAATGCATTTTTAGATAAATTAATTAAAAGGAATTATAATAATGAATTAGAAAAAATTTTGGATGAAAAAAATTTAGATGAAACTGCAAAAAATGCCCTTCTTGGAATTTTATATAAAATTGAAATGGCATATAATGATTATATTACAGTAAAAAATAATGTTGAAACAAAAGAAGAATATATAGACAATTTATTTGATATTATACAAAACAATTGTAAATCAATAAAAATTGTCAAAATGAATGAAGAAGAAAATATTATTCCAGAAAGCCAAACTTATGTTATTGATAAGGAAAAAAAGGAGATTATATCATACCCAATAGAAAGAGGCATTTTATATGCAATAGCAAAAATTGGCAACAAAGAAAAAATAATAAAAGAGGATTATTATGTTATTGATAGAACTCTTTCAGAATTAATTAATATAGGAAATGACATAAATTTTGTAGAACCATTAAGAGACTTTAATGGATATTCTTGGACAACAATACCTAAAGAAATAGAAGGCATTGACCATAACTTAATTTATCAAAATTTAAGAATTTTGGTTGGATATAGTTTCTTAGATAAATGGGTAAAAGACAATGAATATATAATGGATTATTTTGAAGCTTTTAAAAACAAGCTAGAAAGCAAATATAAAAAAGCAAATCAAGAAGAATTTGTAGATATTTTATTAAAAATTTCAGTTTTGTTATATGTAATAAATGATGAAGAAAAAGAGGATGAATTAATAAACCAAAAGGAAAAATTAGAGAAAAAACTAAATGAAGTTTCAGATAAAGAAAAATTCATCGAAAATATTACACAACAAAAAAATAAAATTAACAAAAAGATTAGAAAAATAAATGACATTATTGCTGATAAAACTTTATTAGAACAAGAATATTATGAAAGAAACGAAAAATTGCCATTAGAAAAGAAAATATTTAGTATGAAAGTTTTAAAAAGAATTCTAGAAGATGAAGCAAATCAGTATATTGATGAATTGGTTAAATTAAATGATTTAATGAATCCAGAAAATTGTATTGAATATGAGGAAGAACTAAAAAATAAATACAAATATTTAGAAATCCTGAATTCTGGAAAATATGAACAAGAATTAACAAACTTAAAATTAGAATTACAAAAAATGTTTTTAAAAATGTTAAAAGAAGATATATTAAAAACAGAATCAAAGCAAGAAATTGGAGATATAATTTATAATTATAGATATTATTTATTAACACAATATGATGAGAATATTCAAGTAAAAGATGTTACAGAATTACAAGATTTAATAAATGAAATCTCTAAACTAATAATATATAAAGCAATAAAATTAAAGAAAATTGAAAAAGTCTCAAATGATGGAATAACAAATTATGAAATCTTAAGAAACATATTTTATGTTAGAATTATAAATTTAGATGATGCGTTTCTAAAATTAACAAAAGAAAATGATAAGTATTTTGTTCAAATTTTTGATGAAAATAATATTGAGGAAAAGGCTGAAGTAAATAAACCAAAAGGATTTACAATAAAACTCAACAAAAAAAGAACAATAATGTTACATTAAATAAAAAATATTTTAACTCGTGGAAGGAGAATTTTATGAAAATTACATTTTTAGGTGCTACAAAAACAGTTACAGGTTCAAATTATTTAGTTGAAGCTGCAGGAAAAAAATTTTTGGTTGATTGTGGAATGTGGCAAGGTAGAAAAGAACTAGAAGAAGAAAACTATGATGAATTTGAATATGACCCAAAAGAAATAGACTTTATGTTATTAACACATGCACACATTGACCATTCAGGAAGAATACCAAAACTATATAATGAAGGGTTTAGAGGTAAAATATATACACAAAAGGCTACATGTGATTTATGTGCATTAATGCTTCCAGACAGTGGACATATTCAAGAAATGGAAAATGAGTGGAAAAACAGAAAAAGAATGAGAAAAGGATTATCTCAAAGAGAGCCATTATATACTGCAGAAGATGCTGCAAGATGCTTAGAAATTTTTGAACCAGTAAAATATGATGAGGTAATAGAAATAACACCTGAAATACATGTTAGATTTAATGATGCAGGACATATGTTAGGTTCTGCAATTATAGAACTATGGGTTAAAGAAGATGGAAAGCAAACAAAAATAGTATTTTCTGGAGACTTAGGAAATAATGATATTCCATTATTAAGTGAACCAACAATGATAGAAGATGCAGATTACTTAGTTATGGAATCAACATATGGAAATAGGAAACATGAGAAAAATGAACAAAAAGCAGAAATGTTTTTAAATATTGTATCAGAAACAATAGACAATGGTGGAACAGTTGTAATACCATCATTTGCTGTTGGTAGAACACAAGAAATTTTATATGAACTAAACAATATAAAAGAAAATACATCTGACGAGAATTTTATAAAAAAATATGAATTATTAATGAAAACACCGGTATATGTTGATAGCCCACTTGCAATATCAGCAACAGAAGTATTTAAAGAAAACATGGATTTATTTGATGAAAAAACACAAGAACAATTTAAAAAAGGAGACCATCCACTAGAATTTCCTGGACTTAAGTTTACAAAAACAGCAGATGAATCTAAAGCACTAAATGAAAGCCCAGAACCAAAAATAATAATCTCTGCAAGTGGAATGTGTGATGTTGGAAGAATAAAGCATCATTTAAAACACAACTTGTGGAATCCAAAATCAACAATACTTTTTGTTGGATATCAAGCACCAGGAACACTTGGATATAGCATTGTAAATGGTGCTAAATCTGTAAAAATATTTGGAGAAGAAATAGCTGTTAAAGCAAGAGTAGAATACATTGAAGGATATTCTGGACATGCTGACCAAGATGGATTAATGAATTTTGTTTATTCATTTATTCAAAAACCAAAACACATCTTTTTAGTACATGGAGAAGAAAATTCACAAGAGGTTTTAAAAGAAAAATTGGTTGAAGAAACTAATTTACCAGTTTCTATTGCAGACTTCGGCGAAACTTATGAATTAGGAGAAGACGCAAGATTAGTTGGTAAAATTGATAAACAATTACCATTGAACCATAGAAAAGAAATTTTAATTAGACTTGAAAAACTTAAAAACGAAATGCAAGATATGGAAACATCAGTAAAAGAAGATGTTGAAAATCAAAATCTAAAAGATGAAGATATGTTTAGAATTAATGAAAAAATAAAGACGTTGGAGAAGGAAATTTTAAGTGTTATAGAGGGATAAGTTGAAAAAAATTTAATTCTTTTCCAACCACATATCTTAAAGAAAGTGAGTAAAAATGAATAAATATTTTAATGAAGCTATAGTTGGAAATAAAAATATGATTGCAACATATACAAGAAAAGGAGAATTGGAAAGACTTTATTTTCCAAATAAAGATTTTAGACAATATGTAGATTTTTTCCATACTGGTGTAAAAATAAACGAATCTGATTTAATCTATTTACATGATGATATAAATAATGTATACAAACAATATTATGACACAGATACTAATGTATTAAATACAGAAATAACAAATACTTATTTTAATTTGAAAGTATTACAAATAGATTATGTATTACTAAAAGAAAATGTTTTAGCTAAAAAATATATTTTTATGAATGATAATAAAATAGATTTAAATATTGAATTTTATATACACTCTGCACTTTTATCAGATGTAAATAATCATGTAAGTGCAAAAGTAATTGATAATGGAATGATACAATATGCACATGACTTTACATTTTCAACATTTGCAAAATCAGCAAAAATTGTAAAACACCAAATAAATGGAAGTCAAGAAAATATAAAAACATGCAACATTCATGATAAAGACTATATTGGTATGAGCAAAGATGCATCAATTGCATATAACCTTGGAACAATAAAACCAGGGGAGAAAAAGGAAATTCAAATTTGCATTTCTGTAGATAAAAACAAAAATGTTTCTGATACAGAAGATGAAATAGATAGAATTACAAAAATTGATTTTAATAAAGAATATTCAAAAACAAAATCATATTGGAGAAAATATGTAAAAGACCATAATGGACTAAAAATCAAAGAACCACAAACAGAATATGAAGAAAAAATTTATGATATTTATAAAAGAACAATTTTGTTATTTCCATTATTAACAAACACAGAAACAGGTGCAATAATTGCATCACCAGAAATAGATGAAGACTTTACAAAATGTGGAAGATATGCATATTGTTGGCCAAGAGATGCAGTTTTTGTTACAAGAGCCATGGACATTTTAAAAATGGAAAAAGATACAGAAAAATTTTATAAAGTATTTTGTAAAAAAACACAAAGTAAAAATGGTATGTGGGAACAAAGATTTTTTACAGATGGAAGTTTAGCACCATGTTGGGGATATCAAGTTGACGAAACAGCAAGTGTTGTTTATGGTGTATATGAACATTATAAATATTCAAAATCTGAAAAATTTTTAAAAGATAATTTAAAAATGTGTGAAAAAGCTGTTGATTTCTTGAAAAGATATGTTAAAGATTGGCTTGAAATTGATGGAACAGAAGATGAAGATAAAGATAAAGTACAGGAAGAAATTGAAAATTCAAGAATAAATAATGGTCACAGATATCATGTAAGCTATGACTTATGGGAAATGTGTGAAGGAGTACATTTATATTCAATTGCAAGTATATATTCAGCATTTGATTCAATGCTTAAAATATATGACATTTTAGGCGAAGACTTATCAAATTTTGAAAATAATAGATTAAAAGAAGAGAAAGTAATCAAATCTAAAAGACAGCTAGAAAAATTAAGAACAGAACTTAAAAAATATATTAATAAAAATTTATATGATGAAAATAAAAAATCATATGTAAGAAATACAGAAGATAAAAAAATGGATATAAGTATTTTAGGAGCTGTTACACCATTTAATGTATTTAAAGCAGGAGAGAAAAAAGTTAAAAATACAGTAGAAAATATAAATATGCATATTAGAACATATACAGGTGGATATCAAAGATTTGAAAATGATAATTATATGAACGGAAATCCATGGACAATTTCTAATTTGTGGATGACATTGTATTATTTAGAAGCGGGAGAAAAGAAGAAAGCAAAAGAAACATTTGATTTTGTTATAAAGACTGCTGGATTGCATTCATTACTTGGAGAACAAGTAGATAATGAAACATTAAAATCAAATTGGGTTATAGGGCTAGGATGGTCACATGCAATGTTTATTCTAGTTCTTGAAAAATTATATGGAAATAAATAATATTAAATTGTAAATATAGTTAATTTAAATAGAAAAATAATAAAAATTTTACTTTTTATAATAGTAAGTGGGGACCGTTCAAAAATTTTCAAAAGTTTGAAAAACTTTTGTTAAAATTTTTAGAATGGGGAACTATTATAAAAATAAAATTTTATTATTTTTCTATTTACAATAATTTTATATAATTAATATTTTTATCTTGCAATAAATTATTTTTTGATATAGAATTGAATTGCCAATGATAAAAATGGCAATAATAATTATGAAAAAATTTTAAGGAGGAATTTTATTATGTCAGTTAAAGTAGCTATTAATGGATTTGGAAGAATAGGACGTCTAGCATTTAGACAAATGTTTGGAGCAGAAGGATATGAGGTTGTTGCAATAAATGATTTAACAAGCCCAAAAATGTTAGCACATTTATTAAAATATGATTCAGCACAAGGAAGATATGAAAAAGCAGACACAGTTTCTGCAGGAGAAGATTCAATTACAGTTGATGGAAAAACAATAAAAATATATGCAGAAAAAGACGCTGCAAATTTACCATGGGGAGATTTAGATGTTGATGTAGTTCTTGAATGTACAGGATTTTACACATCAAAAGATAAAGCAATGGCACATATTACAGCAGGAGCTAAAAAAGTTGTTATATCAGCACCAGCTGGAAATGATTTAAAAACAATAGTATATAGTGTAAACGAAAATACATTAACTCCAGAAGACCAAATAATATCAGCAGCATCATGTACAACAAACTGCTTAGCACCAATGACAAAAGTATTAAATGAATATGCACCAATTCAATCTGGAATAATGACAACAGTTCATGCATATACAGGTGACCAAATGTTATTAGATGGACCACAAAGAAAAGGAAATTTAAGAAGAGCAAGAGCAGCAGCAATAAACATAGTACCAACATCATCAGGAGCTGCAAAAGCAATCGGATTGGTAATACCAGAATTAAATGGAAAATTAATTGGTTCAGCACAAAGAGTTCCAGTAGCAACAGGCTCTACAACAATATTAGTTGCAGTTGTTAAAGGAAATGATGTTACAGTAGAAGGAATAAATGCAGCAATGAAAGCAAATACAAGTGAATCATTTGGATATACAGAAGAAGAATTAGTTTCTTCAGATGTTATTGGAATGAGATATGGCTCATTATTTGATGCAACACAAACAATGGTAACCAAAATGGATGATGGATTATATCAAGTACAAGTAGTAGCTTGGTATGACAACGAAAACTCTTACACAAGCCAAATGGTAAGAACAATAAAATATTTTGCAGAATTAAAATAAATTAAATATTAAAAATTATATAGAGAATAGGTTATAAAAAGCAAATACAACTTTTAGATTTAGCAAAAATATAATCTATTCTTTTTTTATTTGGAAAA
>CACWHO010000011.1 GCA_902760765.1 uncultured Eubacteriales bacterium
AAACTTAGAAGGGTTGATTTTTATGAGAAGAAATGTCAGAAAGAAGAATAAACGCAATACTTTTGAGAAAAAGACAATGAATATTCAAAAAAAAGTTTTAATAAGCTTAATTGTTATTTTAATATTTTTCTTGTTTTTTGCCTTGATTAAAACAAGTTCAAATAAAAATGATTTTTTGAATTTTTTAAATAAAAATTCTACAAACAATAAAGCACTTGAATCTGCAAATAATATTATAGATGAAAATAGTGCAATAAACCAAGACAATCTTAATAATGAAATTATAAATGAAGAACCACAAAATAATTCTATAACCTTTAATTTAACAGCAATTGGTGATACTCTTTGCCATAATACACAATATTGGGATGCATATAATAGTCAAACAGATGAATATGATTTTTCATATGTATATGATGATATTAAACATTATACCAAAAATGCAGATATCACAGTTGGAAGTCTAGAAACCACTTTTGCTGGAAAAGAAAAGGGTTATAGTAATTATCCAACATTTAATTCTCCTGATAGCCTTGCAACAGCACTAAAAAAGATTGGTATTGATGTTATTTCTCTTGCTGGAAACCATGCTTTAGACTATGGATATGCCGGCCTTTGTAGGACTATTGATGTTTTAGATGAAGCAGATATTTCTCATTTAGGAACATATAAAACAGCTGAAGACCAAAATAAAACATTAATAAAAAATGTTAAGGGTGTAAAAATTGCATTTATTAACTATACCTACGGAACAAATGGAATTCCCGTTCCATCTGGAAAAGAATATTGTTTAAATCTAATAGACAAGGACCTTATAAAAAAACAAATAGAACAAGCAAAATCCAAAAATGTTGATATGATTGTTGCCTGTATGCATTGGGGCATTGAATATAAGACATATGCATCAAACGAGCAAAAAGAATTAGCTGACTTTCTTTTTCAAAATGGTGTTGATGTAATTATAGGAAATCATCCACATGTAATTGAGCCAATGGAGAGAAAAAAAATAACATTAGCAGATGGCACACAGAAGCAAGTTTTTGTTGTATATGCTTTAGGTAATTTTACTGCTGACCAACATGAAGAAATAACAAGAGATTCTGCAATTTTAAATTTAAATATAACGAAAAACGAAAATGGTAAAATTTCAATTAATAAAGTTACATATACTCCAATATATATGTACAAAGACCCAAATGTAAAACTTCATAAATTTAAAATTTTAGATATAGAAAAATGTATTGCTGAATATGAAGCAGGTAGTTCCAATCTTTCAGCAAATACATATAATAATCTAAAAATACAACTTGAAAAAATTAAAAGTATTCTTGGGGACGAATTAAATTAAAAAAAAAAGCATTTTGAATTGTAAAATCTTTTTTTCAACTAAAATGCTTTTACTTTTTCTATTATATATAAAATGTGTGTTTTAATCTAACATATCTTTTCTCTTTAACCAAATTGTTACTAAAATTGTCAAAACTACTGAAATAATAAGCATTGTTAAAAATCCATATTTTGCATTTGCAAATGGTACATTAACATTCATTCCCCAGAAGCTTGAAATCATTGTAGGAATTGCCAAAACAATAGTTATTGATGTCAAAAATTTCATTACACCATTTAAATTATTTGAAATAATTGATGCATATGTTTCCATTGTTCCATTTAAAATGTCACTATAAATTTTTGCCATTTCAATTGCCTGTTTATTTTCTGTTATTGAATCTTCAAGTATTTCCTCATCATCTTCATATAGCTTAATCTTTTTACCTCTTAGGGTTCTTTCCATTACAAGCTCATTAGATTTTAATGATGTTGTAAAATAAACCAAACTCTTTTCAATATTTAATAATTTTAAAAGTTCTTGATTTTTCATTGAACTCTTTAAAATTTTTTCAACCATTTCTGTCTCTTTGTTTATTTGTTTTAAGTAATTTAAATAATATGTTGCATTTACAAATAAAATTTGGAAAATTAATTTTGATTTTTTATATGTTTGCATATCTTTTACTTTGTTTTTTTCAAAATCTTTTATAACATTATTTTCTATTAATGAAACCGTAATAAAATAATCATCCCTAACAACAATCATTCCTAATGGCATTGTAGAATATATTATATTATCCGCTTCTTTTTCTATAATTGGTACATCAACAACAAATAATGTTGTATCATCATCCTCTTCATAATCTATTCTAGCTTTTTCCTCAAAATCCAATGATGCTCTTATAAATTGATCTTGTATGTTTAGACTGCTACATACTTTTTCAATCTCATTTTCCGATGGGTTCACTAAACTTATCCAACATCCCTTTTCAAATTCTCTTTTTTTTTCAAGTTTATTTGTATTTAAATTTGTACTATAAATCTTTAACATTTGTTCCCCCACCTTTCTTTTTTTATTTTTACATTCTATTTTATCTTTTTATTTGCTCATTGTCAATCATTTCTCTTGACTTTTATTAATTTTGGTACTATAATATTTTTGTCTTTTGATTAAAAATCATCTGCTTTAAAATGGCTCATTAGCTCAGCTGGTAGAGCAACAGACTCTTAATCTGGAGGTCCTCGGTTCGAAACCGAGATGAGTCACCATATTTAAAAATAAAACATCTCCTATGTGTTTTATTACTAAAAAATCCACAGTTGTTAAACAATTGTGGATTTTTCTGATTATATTTTTTATATTAATTTATTATTTTGTTGCAGTTTTTCCTCTCTTTATAATTCTCTGCATTGGATTATACGTATCTTTTGAAAGTAATTCTTTTGAAGCAACAACTCCATTTAATTTCTTTATAATATATGTCTCCGTAGTAACACCATTAGCACCTTTTTGTATAATTTCTTCTTCTCCTGATTTTAATGTACTATCTTCTATATATTTTACTGTAAAAGGTGTTGTTGATATTATTTCTGTAACAAATGATACATCATATTCTTCTTGCTCTTTTATACCATAAATTGAAATTGTTGCAACACCATTTGAGCATGATGTTTTTATTTTTATTGCAGTACTTCTTGTATTCTTAAATTTAAAATCTGTAATTCCATATGCAACTGTTGCATCTCTTCCTGCTGGCAAGTATGACGTTACAAATTGATGATTTCTTCTTTCTACAATTTCCATATTTGATAGTAATACAGCATTATATAGTGTTGATGATATTTGGCAAATACCACCACCTATTCCATCTACTACAGCTCCATTTTCATATACTTTTGCATTTTTATATCCTGCCTGTGCTGTCCTTTCACCTAATGTTTGGTTATACGAAAATGTTTCTCCTGGTAATACAATTTTTTCATCCAATTTGCTACAAGCTAATTTTAAATTTGTTTCCCTATCTACCATTCCACCATCATATCTTGTAGAAAATTTTGCAATTAATTCTGGGAATGCTTCTGAACCAATATCTTTAATTGTAACCTTTGGCTGTGTAATTGTTAATGGAATTTCATATTTTTCTTTATCTTCTTCTAATAATTTTTTTGCATCATCAACACTAAAATCAATTCCAATAACTTCTGGATATAATTTAAAAGGGTCTTTAGTATAAGATGCATCTTTAACTTCTTTATATATCTCTGTATGGATTTTTTCAATATCTATATTGTCTGGCTCTTTTTCTATAACTGGTATATTTATATATTTATCAGTTGAATTAATATCTTCAAAATTTTCTTTAATTTTACTAATTAACTCATCTTTATTAATGTATTTTCCCCTGCTACCTTTTGTAATTATCAACTTATCATTTTCAATATAATAATCTGGCTCTACCACGGCTCCAGGCAAATTTCCTTGTACATCATCAATTATTTTTGATAAGCTATTATCATCAAATGTATTTTTAACTTTTATATTTTTCTTTACAATTAATGCTGCTAAAATTTTATAATTATTAGCAAAAATATTTCCGCCTTTTCCAAATGTTATTGCTTCATCTATTGATTTATCAACATCATATTTTGTTCCAACTAGTTCTGGATTTATACTTGTTTCATAATCTTCATATTTTAGAACAACGTCTGTTTTCAATTTTTTATTATATATTTCATTTACTTTATTTTTTGCTTCTTCTTTAGAAAGCCCTGATACATTTATTCCTTCTATCCTTATACCACTAATAATTTTTTCGTTATTCATATTTATCATTGCAAAAATTGTAGAGAAAAATAATAAACAAATAAATAAAACACAAGAAACAATTAAAATTACCTTGTTTTTAGGTGTTTTCGTAAATTCTTTTTTATCCATATTTACTCTCCTAATTAAACTTATTTTTATATTATCATATTATGCATCTTTTTACAACTTTAAATTTTTCATTTTTTGACAATAATTTGAAAATTTTTTCATTTTTTTCTAAAAAATACTTGCACTAAATTTAATTTAATATTATAATACTTTTAGCAAAAGATAAAGGGGAGTTTTTACTATGGAGTTGTCAAAGAATATATTTTTTAATACAGATAAATTAGTTGAAGATAGTACAGTTAAAATATCATATACAGGAAAATTTTTTCAGGACGGTTCTGAAGAAGTTTTTATTCATTATGGTTTTGGTCTTAATTGGGATAATTTAAATGAAATTAAAATGGAAAAAACAGAGCTTGGATTTCAAGCCGAAATTTACCTTGAAGAAGGAGATACTTTTAATTTCTGCTTAAGAAATAGCAATGATGAATGGGACAACAATGATGGTCAAAACTATATATTTGAATTAAGCAAAAAGCAAAATGAATTAATGGTATTGGAAGATGAGCCAACAGCATTAGGAAGTGCTCATAAATTAAGAAGGTCATATTTATGGAGCAAAAAAATTAGACTTGCTGTTTATAAAATAATTACTTATTTTCCAAAATTAATGTCAGGAAATTATAAAAGAAAACTTAAAGAATCATAAAAAAAGTTATTGAAGTAAAGACTTTATCTTTACTTCAATAACTTTTTTATATTGCCCAACCACCATTTATAGAAATTATTTGCCCTGTTGTATAATTATCTTCAATAAGCCATTCCACACACTTTTCTATGTCATTTGTTTTGCCGATTCTTTCTAGTGGTATTTCTTCACAAATTTCTTTTAATTCTTCACTAGTTAAATGTTTATTCATATCTGTATCTATTATTCCTGGTGCAATTGCATTTACTCTTATATTTGAAGGTCCAAGTTCTTTAGCTAATGCTTTTGTCATTGCAGAAACTCCTGCCTTACTTACACTATAATGTACTTCACAAGATGCTCCTATTTCGCCCCAAATTGATGAAATATTAATTATACAACCACTTTTATTATGAATCATATTATTACAAACTTCTTGTGTCATATAAAAAACTGAATTTAAATTTGTATTAATCATATTATTCCAATCTTCATCTGTTATTTGTGTAAATTCTTTTATTTGAGATATTCCTGCATTATTTATTAATACATCAACTTTTCCATATTTTCTTATTGTATATTCAACAAGTTTTTTTGAATCTTCTCTTTTAGATACATCAGCATGAAAAATATCAATATTTATATTTTCTTTTAGTAGTTCATTTTTTAATTCATTTATTTCTTGTACAGATTTGTTGTAATTTGCAATTACTTTATTTCCTTTTTCCGTAAGTTTCTTTGCTATTTCTCTACCAATTCCTTTTGATGCACCAGTAACAATTATTACTTTATCCATATTCATCCTCCTTTCTTAATATACAAGTTTGGCTAAAAAATGATTTTTCTTATTTCAAATATTCTAACTTTTTAAATTCTTATTTTTTTAATAAGATTTAGAGTTAATTAATTTTAAGTAAAAATAAAAGCCAATAATAATGACCTTTCAAAATTACTGACTAATATATGGAGCCACTTCTCAGATTCGAACTGAGGACCCCCGCATTACAAGTGCGGTGCTCTGGCCAACTGAGCTAAAGTGGCAAAATAAATTAATGGTGACCCCGACGGGAATCGAACCCATGTCTCCGCCGTGAAAGGGCGATGTCTTAACCGCTTGACCACGGGGCCTTAATGCAAAGAACTAAATAACTATTGCATTATTTAGTTCTTTAATCTGGTGAGCTATCCGCGACTCGAACGCGGGACAACTTGATTAAAAGTCAAGTGCTCTACCACCTGAGCTAATAGCCCGTATTTGTAGCATTGTCTGATACAATGCTTATTTAGTTTACAACTTTTTTTATAAAATGTCAAGACATTTGTCAAAAAAAGTTTGCTTTTCCAAAATCTTTTATATTTTTCATAGTATTTTTTTAAAGTTGTACACCTTTTTGCAAGATTTCTCTATCATATATTTTTATTTATTTATTTCATTTACAACTTCATCAACATCTATTCCATGAACTGCACATGCTTCTTCTAATGTTTCCATTTGTGAAGCTGGGCATCCTAGACAATGCATTCCAATTGATAATAAAATATCTGCTTTTTCTGGTGCTTCAACTAAAATTTCTCCAATTGTTGTATCTTTGTTTACTTTCATTTCAATTCTCCTTTCTCTTTTTAGACAATATTTTCATTTTCTATTTTTTTATAGATTATTTAACATTTTCAAAATGTACATAATTTATTTTATCACAAATTTTAAAAAAAGTATAGACAAATTTTTAAATTTGTAGTATATTCATTAATAAGTTAGGCGGTGATTTTATTTTTAAGCTTATAAATTTATTTTTTATCATATTTTTTATCAATCTTTTAGTTTCTTTATATTCTATTTATACTTTTTTCGAAGTAAAAGTTCTTCATATTTCACAAGGTTCAAAATTAAAGTTAAAAAGGAGGGATTTTAATTCTTAAACATAAGATTTTTTTCAGTACAGCATTTGTCTCTATTTCTTGTATTATTTCGTATAGAATATTTCTCCCTATATATAGTTCAAACGAAATTGTAATTACATATGGTCTTCATCCTTTTGATATATGTTCTGAAAACCCTGTATTATGGAAATATATAAAGCACATATTTATTTATACTTATATTTTTTCTAATTTTATTTATTCAAATATTTTATTTAATATTTTATTTCCAAAAAAAATATTAAATAAAATTAATCAAAAAAAACTTCTAAAAAATAATTTTATAAATTCTTCAAATTTAAAATTATTAATTGGAAAAGATATTTCTACTAATGAATCAATTATAATTCCAGAAAATGGATTATATCAAAATTTTTTAATAACTGGCACAATTGGTTCAGGCAAGACTTCTTCAGCAATGTATCCATTTACAAGACAATTATTAGAATATAACTATAATAATAAAGATGATAAAATTGGAATGCTAATATTAGATGTTAAAGGTAATTTTTGTAATCAAGTATTCAAATATGCAAAGAAATATAATTTAGAAAAAGATTTAATTATAATAGGCTTAAATTCTGGGAATTTTTATAATCCTTTGTATAAACCAAATTTAAAGCCAATAGTTCTTGCAAATAGAATAAAAACAATTTTAACATTATTTTCCGAGAATAATTCAGAATCATATTGGTTAGATAAGATTGAGCAACTTTTATCTTCTGCTATTACAATTTGCAGAATGTATAATAATAACTACGTTTCATTTCCAGAAATACATAAATTAATTACAAATCATGAATATTTTAGCAAAAAAATTATTTATTTAAGAGAACTTTTTACTTCATCTAAATTTAATAAAAAGCAAATATATGAATTAAATGAATCTTTAAATTTATTTGAAAAAGATTTTTATAATTTAGATGAAAGGACAAAATCAATTTTAATTTCTGAACTTACAAGAATTACAAATACATTTATTTCAGATTATGATGTTTTTTCTACATTTTCTCCACCAAAAAATAAGCTCAATTTTTTAGGCTTTAGTGATGTAATTAAATATGGAAAGATTGTTGTTTTAAATATGAATATTTCCGAATATAGCTTGCTTTCAAAAATTATTGCTACATATTTAAAATTGGATTTTCAATCAGAAATATTGTCTTCACTTTCAAAAGGAAATATAAGAAAAACAGCCTTTATTTGTGATGAATATGACAAATATTGTACGAAATCAGATAGTGAATTTTTTTCAATGAGTAGAGAGGCAAAATGTGTTAATATTATAAGCACTCAGAGTTATTCATCAATAAAAAATACTCTAAAAGACGAAACTTCAGTTGATGTTATAACGCAAAATCTTGTTAACAAACTTTGGTATAGAACAGATGACATTTATACAATAGAAAAAATACAGAAGCAACTAGGGAAAGAAGAAAAGCAACAATTTTCAAAAACAATTTCAGAAAATGCAAAAGAAACAAATTTTAATTATATTACAAATTCCTTTAATTCAATTAATTCAAATATTTCTGAATCGTATAATTCATATATGCAAAAAGATTTTATTTTTGATACAAATTATTTTACTCAATCATTGGAAACTTTTTCTTCTGTTGCTTTTCTTTCAGATGGAAATAAAATTTATAAACCTCAAAAAATAAAAATGTTGCCCTACTTTAAAAATTAGATAATTTATAAAATAAAATTATCTAAAAATTTAAATTAACATATTGAAAGGAGTTTTTATATGAAAAGAAACAAAAAAATAATTTCTTTAATTTTTATTTTATTTTTATTTATCAATTTTTTATTAATTACTAATAATTCTTTTGCATTTGGTGAACCAAAAATTGTAGATAAAATAAATTCAGCATTTGAGTCAATTGAATCGTGGTTACTTAAAATATCTACACCTGCAGCAGCTGTTGCTGTTGGTACAGGGGTATTTATGCGTAAATTTAGTTTTGGAGATGAAGAAAAAATTAGGACAGGTAAAAAAATTATTAAAGGTTCTTTATTTTCTTACGCATTTATTCTTGCTACAGATTTAATTTTATCTGCAATTAAATCATTGATTGGTTAATTAATTTATTATTATTTTTTGTTTATTAAAAATATTTTGAAAAATTATTAATTAAATTTAATATTTAAAAATTAGTTATTACAAGGAGGTATTTTGGAAGAAAATAATATAACACAAATTATAATTGATACTATAAATACTATATTAGGGAAGCTATTTAGCTCAATTGATAATAATCTATACACCATATTAGATAAAATTACATTTATTGACTCAAATATTTTACATGATAAAAATTTTGAGAAAATTTTAGGAACATCAACAAGTAATGGTATTTTATTAATTGCAAACTCTTTACTCTTGGGAATACTTTTATATTTTTCAATCAAATATTTACTTTCTCATTTTACATATACAAATATGGAAAAGCCCTACAGCTTTCTTCTTAAATTAATAATTTGTGGAATATGTATGAATTTTTCTTATTTTTTAGTTGGACAATTTATAGACATAATATCAAATATTTCTATAGCAATTAGAGAATTAGGAGAGAATTTATTTGATAAAAAAATATGTTTTTCTCAGCTGATTTTGGATATAAATAATAATATTTCTATAAACACTTCTTCTGTTGATGTTTTTTCTCTGGATGGTTTAATAAAAAGCATCATTTCTATTTCTCTCCTAAACCTAATATTTTCATACTCTTTTAGATATATCTTAATTAAGGTTTTTATTGTATTAACACCATTTGCAATATTATCAAATTCTATTCACTCAACGTCTTGGTTTTTTAAATCATGGTTAAGAAATTTATTCTCTTTGCTATTTATTCAAGTAATTGTTTCAATAATTTTAGTTATTTTATTTTCTATTAATTATTCTTCAAATAATTTATTATATAAATTTATTTATATTGGAGGTTTATATTGTTTAATAAAAGCTAATTCTTTTGTAAAAGAATTTATTGGAGGGATTTCAACTGAATTTTCAAATAATTTTGGCTCACTTTCAAAATTTATAAAATAATTTTAATTATTAATTATTAATTATTAATTATTTATTATATTATTTATTTATTATTATTTATTATTTATTATTTATTATTTATTTATTATTATTTATTATATTATTTATTTATTATTATTTATTATTTATTTTTTATTATTTATTTTTTATTATTTATTATTATTTATTATTATTTTTATATTATTTTTAGGAGGTTTTCATGAAATTTATTTTTCCTCAAAATTATAACTTAAAAAGCAAATTATTTGGAATTTTTGATTATAGTACAATCTTTCTAAATGTTTTTTGGGATTTATTTATTTTTTTATTAATTCAATTAGTAAATAATCTAAATTTAAAAATTTTTTTATTTTTAATTTTTTCATTTCCTCTTTTTTTATTTAGCTTTTTTGGATTTAATGGAGAAAATATAAATTATATTTTGAAATATATTTTAATTTTCATTTTTAAAAATAAAATTTTATTATTTAAAAAATAATTTTTATTTATTATTTATTTTTAATTTTTAATTTTTTATTTTTTTATTTTTTATTTATATTATTTTTATTTATCTTTTTTTATATATTTAGTTGTTAAATTTTATAATTTAAAGATAAAAATTTAAATCTTATTATTATTAGAAAAAATCTTGAATTTTTTGTCTAAAAATGTTATATTTTATTATACAAATTAATTATTTTATGGGAGGCCATATAATGAAATTAGAACAGAACGATAAAGCATTATTATTCTCAAATACTCAAATTCCAGATATATTTTTTGCAGAATATTTGACACAAATTCCTGGTGATTTTCTAAAAATTTATTTATATATAGCTTTTCTTTCAAAATTTAAAAAAGATGTAAAAATAAATGATTTATCAAAAAAACTAGAATTATCAGTAAAAACAATTAGTGATGGTCTAAAATTCTTAGAAGATAATGGTTTAATAATGAAAAAGCCTAATGGTTTTATTATAATAGATTTGCAAGAAACTACTTTAAACAATCTATATAAACCAAATATTACACCATCAAAAGAATCAATAGAAAAATCTGCTAAAAATGAAGCTAGAATGAAGGCAATTGAATACATAAATAATAAATATTTTCAAGGTATTATGGGCCCTTCTTGGTATAATGATATTGATTTATGGTTTAAAAAATATAACTTTGATGAACAAGTTATGATTACTTTATTTGATTATTGTTTTAATCGTTCTGCATTACATAAAAATTATATTCAAACAGTTGCTGAGGCATGGGGATTAAATAAAATTCATACTTGGAACGACTTAGATTTATATTCTCAAAAGCAAGAGAAATTAAGAAAAATTAAAAATACTATTGCAAAAAAAATGGGAAAACATTCTGGTTTAACTCAATATGAAGAAGCATATATTGAAAATTGGGTTGTCGATTACGGATATGATATGAATATAATTGAACTTGCTCTAAAAAGAACAACATATAAGCAAAACCCAACTTTTGAATATATAAATAGTATAATTAAAGATTGGCACGATAGAGATTTAAAAACACCTGAACAAGTAACCGCATTTTTAGAGCAGAGAAATAAACAAACAAAAGCTGTAAAAAATCTTAAAAGTCAAGTTTCAAAAGCAAATTATGAACAAAGACAATATCAAAATTTAGACTTTTTATATGCTAATAATAGTCAAAGTGAAAATAATGATAAATAGCTAATTAGAAAGGATTTTTAAATATGGCAAATGATACATTAATATCTTTATTAAATGAATATGCTCAAAAAAAGTTACATGCTGAATTAGACTTAGAAAAAAGAAAAAATGCCCTATATCAGCTTATTCCAAGATTACAAGAAATAGATGATGAATTAAATACTTTAGGTATTGAAACAACTAAAAATATTTTAAATAATAGTTCTGATGAAGATTCAATTAATTTTCTAAAATTAAAAATCAAAGATTTAAAAAGAGAAAAAGAAGAGATTTTATTGAAAAATAATTATCCATCAAATTATTTAAAACCTTTTTAATTCTAATTACCATACATATATGTGTAGTTGTTTAAAGCAAAAATTAATAGATTCTTCTTTTAACAATTCAAATATTTCTAACTTAAAAAAAGAAAACTTTGAAAATTTTAATGAATTAATTTTTTCTGATGAAGTTGATGTTGCAAAATATAAATATAACATTTCACCAAGGAAAAATATAATTAACATTAAAAATAATTGCATTAATTTTATTAATAATTTTGATGACCCTAATTCAAAAAATTTGCTATTTACAGGTTATACAGGATTACGGTAAAACATATATGTCTAATTGCATTGCATCTGAAAGGTAAAACTGTAATTTATCAAACTGCTCCTGTATTACTTGATTCTGTAATAGATTATAAATTTAATAGACAAAAATATACTGATGACAATTTTTATAAATCAATCCTTGAATGTAATTTATTAATAATTGATGATTTAGGAACAGAGACTATTAATTCAATGAAATTAAGTGAATTATTTACGATTTTAAATACAAGAATTTTAAACTTAAATAATAAAATAACAAAAACTATTATTTCTACAAATTTAAATATTAATGATATCTTTAAAAATTATGAAGAAAGAATTGGCTCTAGGATTGCACGTTATTATGATATTTATTATTTCTTTGGAGATGATTTAAGACTAAAAAAATAAGAGAATTATAAAAAAGAACTCAAATTATTTTACAATTTGAGTTCTTTTTATGTTTTGATTTTTTAAATTATTTAAAATCAAAATTTTTATTATAATTCTTCATCTACTTCAGGTTCTATAGTTTCAATACTTACAACTTTGCTTCCATCATTAGTTCTCATTAATGTTACACCTTGTGTTGATCTTCCTAAAACACTTATATCTTTAACACTAATTCTAATAATTGTACCACTATCCGTAATTAACATTACATCATCTTCTTCTGTTGCAATTCTAACTCCAACTAATTTTCCAGTTTTAGGTGTTATTTTATATGTAATAACTCCCTTTCCACCTCTAATTTGTACTCTATATTCATCAAGCTCTGTCCTCTTTCCAAAGCCATTTTCAGTTATAGCAAGTAATGTTGCTTTTCCTCCTGCAATAACAGATTCCATACCTATTACTTCGTCACCATCATTTAGTCTTATTCCAATTACACCTTGTGCAGTTCTTCCAATTGGACGTACATCTTTTTCATCAAATGTAATGCACATTCCTTCTCTTGTTACAAGAACTACATTATCTTCTCCATCTGTCAATCTAACAGCAATTAATTCATCATCTTCCTTTAAGGTAATACTTTGTAGTCCTGTCTTCTTTCCTGAATTATATTCTGTTAAAGCTGTTTTCTTAATAAGACCATTTTTAGTAGCCATTAATAAATATTTTCCATCAGCAAAATTTTGAATTGGTATTACTGCAGATACTTTTTCTCCAGAATCCAATCTTAAAAGATTTACAATTGCTGTTCCTTTTGCTGTTCTTCCTGCTTCTGGAACTTCAAATCCTCTTAGTGTATATAATTTACCTTTGTTTGTAAAGAATAATATTACATCATGTGTTGAAGCAGTAAAGATTTGCTTTACAAAATCTTCTTCTCTTGTTGCAGTTGCTGTAATACCTTTTCCTCCTCTTTTTTGGCTTTTATATGTATCTACTGGCATTCTCTTAATGTAGCCAAAATGTGTTAAAGTAATTACACATTGTTCTTCTTTTATTAAATCTTCCTCAACAAATTCTCCAACAGCTGGTAGTATTTTTGTTAATCTTTCATCACCATATTTTTCTTTAACTTCAATTAATTCATCTTTAATTATTTTATATACTAATGTTTCACTAGATAAAACTTCTTTTAAATATGCAATTAATTTCATTAATTCATTATATTCTTCTTCTATCTTTTCTCTTTGTAATCCAGATAATGTTTTTAATCTCATATCTAGAATTGCCTGTGCTTGAATATCAGATAATCCAAATCTTTCCATTAATCTTTCTTTTGGATTATCATATGAAGAACGTATAATATTTATTACTTCATCAATATTATCTAATGCAACTTTTAACCCTTCTAATATATGTGCTCTAGCAAGAGCTTTGTCTAAATCAAATTTTGACCTTCTTAAAATAACTGTTTTTCTATGGTCTATAAATACATCTAAGCAATCTCTTAGTGTTAAAATTTTTGGTTCTCCATTTACTAATGCTAACATTATAGCACCAAATGTTTCTTGCATTTGTGTATGTTTATATAACTGATTTAAAATTACTTGTGGTCTTGAATCTCTCTTTAATTCAATAACAATTCTTGTTTTTTCTTTTCTATCAGATTCATCCCTTACTTCAGCAATTCCATCTATTTTTTTCTCTTTTGATAAATCTGCTATTGTTTTTACAAGTTTTGCTTTATTTACTTGATAAGGTAAAGAAGTAACAATTATTCTTTCTCTGTTTCCGCTCATTTCTTCAATTTCAGCTTCTGCCCTCATTGTTATTTTTCCTTTACCAGTTGTATATGTCTCTTTTATTCCATCTTTTCCAAGAATTGTTGCACCTGTTGGGAAATCAGGTCCTTTTATTATTTCCATTAATTCATCTATTGTAACATCAGGATTATCAATTACCTTAATAATTCCATCTATAACCTCAGATAAATTATGTGGTGGTATATTTGTTGCCATACCTACGGCAATACCTGAAGAACCGTTTACTAATAATGCTGGTATTCTTGCTGGCAAAACTGTTGGTTCTTGTAATCTATCATCATAGTTTGGCATAAAATCAACCGTATTTTTCTCAATATCTGTTAACATTAATTCAGAAATTTTTGACATTCTTGCTTCTGTATACCTCATAGCTGCTGGGCTATCTCCATCAACAGAACCAAAATTTCCATGTCCATCAACTAATGGATATCTCATTGTAAAATCTTGTGCTAATCTTACCATTGCATCATAAACTGAACTATCACCATGTGGATGATATCTTCCTAAAACTGAACCAACAGTATTTGCACATTTACGATATGGCTTGTCTGCTGTAATACCATCTTCATGCATAGAGTATAAAATTCTTCTATGTACTGGTTTTAAACCATCTCTAGCATCTGGAAGTGCACGAGATACTATAACACTCATGGCGTAATCTATATAAGCAGTTCTCATTTCTTTGTCAATATCTCTTTCAATAATTTTTCCGTCTCTTCTTTCTGGTGTTTCTTCCATTATTTTTCCCTCTTTTCATTGTTTTTTATACTCTTGTATTATACTAAAACAAACTGAAATTTGCAAGTGATTTTATTAAAAAATAGCGGAAATAAAGATTTTCATCCATATAATATTAAAAATATAAAATTGCAAATTTGAAAATATTATTTTAATTTTTCTGCTAACTCAATTTCATCTTCTGAAAGATTAAAATCTTGTCCATTATTTTTTATTAAAGTATGTAAATTTTCAATAACCTTTACGTCACTTATCATTTTTTGGATTGGCATCAAATAATTCATTTCATTTTTTATCTTTTTCATTTCTAACTCCATTCCATCAAAATTTTTATTATTAAAATATTTTTTCCAATTATTTATGTACTTTTCCGTGTAATTTATTGCTTTAATTTGGTTGTCCAAATTTTTATCAATATTCTTTTCTACATTAATTAAAATAGAATTTTTTCCTCTTTTTATTAAATTTGCAGTATTATAATTTATTAAATTTTTATTATAAATTCTATTAATAATTTCATCTAATAAGTCAGAAACCTTATCAATTATTCCACCATTTTTTACTGCAATTCTTACTTGCTCCATATTTTCAAAATTACCAGTTATTAATCCAATGGCACTTTTCCCAATATTAATACTATCATCAATACATTTTTTAATTCCATCTTTTAACCCATATTTTAAAAGATTATCCTTAATATTTATAACTTCATCTTCAATGAAATCCGGAAGAACTGTTCTTAATCCAATATCAATTCCAGTATTTATTGATTTTCCAAGAGAAGTCTCTAAAAATTTATTTTGATTAATATCATTATTTAAATCAATTTTATT
>CACWHO010000012.1 GCA_902760765.1 uncultured Eubacteriales bacterium
CATGATAAAAAGAGTGATATTTGATATAGATAATACTTTAATTGAATGGAAAAGTGAATATGATAATGAAATAGAAAAATCACTAAAAGAATTTAAAATCCCATATACAAATAATGATTTAAAAAATATATTTGATGCAATGGAAAAATATGAAAATACATATTATACATATAAAAGAAATCAAATACTTGATTTTATAAATAAATATACTAAAAAGAATTACCCAATGGAATTATTAAATGACGTATTATATAGATGGAGTTTATGTGTACCTAAAAAGTTAGATGATAATATAATTAAAACATTAGAGTATTTAAGTAAAAAATATGAAATGGTAATACTTACAGATTGGTTTGGAAAAGAACAAGAAAATAGATTAAAATTACTTGGCATTTCAAAATATTTTTCAAAAATATTTGCAGCAGAAAATATAAAGAGAAAACCATTTAAAGAAGCATTTATAAGTGCAATAGAAAAAGATAAACCAGAAGAATGTATAATGATTGGTGATAATTTTGAAAGAGATATACAAGGAGCGTTAAATGCTGGATTAAAAGCAGTTTATTTTGAACCAAATAGCAAAAATTTACCTGAAAATAAAAATCAATACTATACAATATCAAATTTAGCAGAATTAAAAAATATATTATAATGGAAGTGTTGTGTTATGAGTGACCATGAATTAATACAAATAATTGAAAAAATATTAGATGAAAAAATGCCACAAAATTTTAGTTATATAAATTTCTCATTTTTTGAATTAAGAGTTAAATATAATTTAGGAGATGAAGACATAAAAAGACTTTTACAATTAGCTAGAACAAAGTTAGAAAATGATAATTACAAAGTTTATTATACACGGTGATGAGTTTGAATATAATGGACAAAAAATAACAGTAGAAAGTAATGAATTATTAATAGCAGTAAAAAACAAATAAAATATATTAAAAAATTTAAACCCCTTATTATTAGAAAATTCTAATAATATAGGAAAGTAATAAGAATATTACAGAAAAAGATGTTTTTTTAAATTATTCTAGAGTTAGTGAGGATCGTTCAAAAATTCTCAAAAGTTTGAAAAACTTTTGCAAGAATTTTTAGAATGAGGAACTCTAGAATAATTTTTAAAAACATCTTTTTCTGATTTGCTCTAATTTGATTTTACATTTAGTTAAGTTTTATATTTTTAGAAAATTTAGAATGCTTTATTAGCAGAACCAAACACATCTATCATTTTGTGTTTAACAGTTTCTTTAATTAAATCTCTTGCTTCACCACAATATTTTCTTGGGTCAAATACACTTGGATTTTCAACAAAATATTTTCTAATTCCAGCAGTCATTGCAAGTCTTAAATCAGTATCAACATTTATTTTAGAAACACCAGATAAACTTGCTTGGTGTAATAATTCATCTGGAACACCTTTTGCACCAGGAATTTCTGCACCATATTTATTGCATTGTTCTAATAATTCTGGAACAACAGTAGAAGCACCATGTAAAACTATTGGAGTATTTGGAATTCTGGCTTTAACTTGTTTTAAAATATCAAATCTTAAATGTGGTTCTCCTTTAAATTTATAAGCACCATGGCTTGTACCAATAGCAATAGCAAGTGAATCACAACCTGTTTTTGCAACAAACTCTTCTGCTTGTGCAGGGTCTGTATACATTGCATCACTATTTGCAACATTAACTTCATCTTCAACACCTGCAAGCTTTCCAAGTTCAGCCTCAACAGGAACACCATGTGCATGTGCATAATCTACAACTTGTTTTGTTAATTGAACATTTTCTTCAAAATCATATTTAGAAGCATCAATCATAACAGAAGTAAATCCATTATCAATACACATTTTTGCTGTTTCAAAATCTGGACCATGGTCAAGATGAATAACAATTGGTATATTAGGATATTGTTCTGTTGCAGCTTGTACCATTTTCATTAAATAATTAATTCTTGCATATTTAATTGCACTTGATGATGCTTGTAAAATAACTGGAGAATTACATTCAGCAGCAGCATCAACAATCCCTTGTAAAATTTCTAGATTGTTAATGTTAAATGCACCTATTGCAAAACCTTCTTTCATTGATTTTTCAAACATTTCTTTAGTTGTTACTAATGCCATATATATCACTTTCCTTACATATAAATTTAGATTTTAAAAAATCTATAAATTTTAAAAATTTGATAATAAATATCCACTGACATTTTATTTTTAAAAAATAATTTTGTCAATAGTTAAAATATAAATAATTTGTATAACTGTAATAAATAAATAATATACAAGCTACAATTATTTTAATTCGACTATAAAGAAGAATTATATTGCTGTCTTATTCTTCTTTCAGCATCTTTTTTTGCAATATCTTGTCTTTTATCATAAAGTTTTTTACCTTTACCTACACCAAGTTCAATTTTTACAAGATTGCCTTTAAAATACATATTAAGTGGAATCAAACTATAACCTTTTTGCTTTGTTAGTCCAATTAATTTATTAATTTCACGCTTATTAAGTAAAAGCTTTCTATCTCTTAAAGGATTTTTATTAAAAATATTTCCTTGTTCATATGGACTAATATGCATTCCAACTATGTATACTTCACCATTTTTTATAATTGCATAACAGTCTTTTAAATTAGCTTTTCCATTTCTAATTGATTTAATTTCAGTACCAGAAAGAACAATTCCAGCTTCCAATTTATCTTCTATATTATAATCATGAAAAGCAGTAGGATTTTTCGCAATTAACTTTTTATCCATTTTAAATTTCATTCCTTTCTTTATTAAAGATAGCCATAGAAATGAAAGCTTTTTTCATTTCAAGATAAATCTTTAAGACTATTAATTTATTTAAAAATAATCTAAAACCAGTATAACACGAAAAATCCAAATCTGCAATTTTTTAATCATTATGATGATTTTTTCCATTTGTTTGAGAAACATAATTGCCAATAAGTGCAATTATTACAACTGCTGCAACGATTATAACTGCCCAAGTCCATACATTTGTATTCATCATTCCAGTATTACCAGTACTAACTCTGGTTGTATTATAATTTGAATTATTATTATTGTTTTTAAAATTTCTATCAACAAAATTATTCATACCATTTTGCATATTACCAGTGACATTTTTTGATGTATTTGATATATCACCAGCAACATTTTCTGTACCATTTTGAACATTACCAACAAAATTTCTTACATTATTAGTAGCATTATTCATCATATTATCACCAAATGCAAAACAAAATGTAAAAGAAAAAATCATTGTAATAGAAACAATAATAGCTGTAACTAATTTTTTAAGCATAAAAAAACCTCCTTTTTATAAAAGTCTAATTTTATTATTTTATAAAAAGGAGAAAATATACATTCAAAAATTGCTAATTATTTGTTATTAGCTATTTATTTTTAATAAAATGGCAATTGAAAGTAAAATCAAAACTATGCCAACAACAATTAAAATTATAATTAAAATATTTGTAAAAGTTAATCCAGATTCTGTGCTATTTGTTGTACTTACAGTTGCAGATGGAGTATATGTTTCACTACTCGTTGTATATGAATCATCTTCATCTGTATTTTCATCTAACAAACTATCACTTTCATCATTTAAACTACTTTCGTTAGTGTTGTTTAGGCTAGAACTAAAAGATGATGTTAAATCATTACTTTCTTCTGTTAAATTTAAATTTACTGCTTTTACTAATGTAGTATTTAAAACAATTAAAGATATAATTATTGAAATGTTTACTATTACTTTTTTCATTTTTTATCAATCCTTTCTTTGAATAATGTAAAATTTAAAAAATTTCACAAATTTTTTCTTTTGCTCATAAAGTATAATATCACAAAATATATAAACAGTCTAGTAAAAAATAAAAAAAATTTAAATTTTAAAATAAATTTATTAGTAATTTATAACATCATGTTTTTTTATGAAATTTAAAAGCACAAATTATCATTTTAAATATAATAATCTGTGCTTTAGAATTATCAATTAAATTAATTATTTGTTGTTATTTTGTTTTTCATTATTGTTTTTGTTATTATTTTTATTGTTATTTTTTTGGTTGTTGTTCTTTTCTGACATTAAAATGCACCTCCATTCAATGTTATACAAATATTATGAACATAAAAATAAAAATTATTCTTTAAAAATTGTAATTTTTGATTAAAAGATATATAATAACATTTGTTAAAAATGATAAGAAATTTTAGATTTGATTATAAAAATAAAATCGGGGGAAAATATTATGAGTGATTTTCAAAATTCAAAACTTAAAGAATTTAATGATTATTTAAAATTTAGAAATGTTGCAATAATTGGTTTGGGTGTAAGTAATTTACCATTACTTGATTATTTATATGAAAATAAAGCAAAAGTAACAGTTTTTGACCAAAGAGAAATAGGTCAAATTCCAAAAGATATAATGGAAAAACTTAAAATGTATGATTTTAAAGCTTTTTTTGGTGAAAACTTTTTAGATAATTTAAAAAATTTTGATATTATTTTTAGGTCACCAAGTTGTTTGCCAACAAGAAAGGAATTAGTAGAAGAACAAGAAAGAGGTGCAATTGTTACAACAGAAGTTGAAATGCTTATGCAAATGTGCCCATGTAAAATGATAGGTGTAACTGGTAGTGATGGAAAAACAACAACAACAAGCTTAATAAATGCAATATTAAAGGAAGCAGGATATAATACATTTTTAGGTGGAAATATTGGAACACCTTTATTTACAAAACTTTCTGAAATAAAACCAACAGATATTTTAGTACTTGAATTAAGTAGCTTTCAATTAATGAATATGAAAGTTAGTCCAGACATTGCGGTTATTACAAACATTACTCCAAACCATTTAAACATACATAAAGATTACCAAGAATATATTGACGCAAAAAAATGTATTTTTAAAAATCAAAATGAAAAAGGAATTTTAATTTTAAATTATGATAATGAGATAACAAAAAATTGTGCTAAAGAGGCAAATGGAAAAGTTATTTTCTTTAGTGGAAAAGAAAAATTAGACAATGGTTATATTGTAGATAACGGAACAGTCAAAAGATGTGAAGATGGAATTAGAAAACACATTTTAGATACTGATGAAGTTATTTTAAGAGGAGAGCATAATTTTGAAAATATAGCTACAGCACTTGCTGCAACAGAAACATTGGTAGATTTAGATACAGCTGTTAAAGCAATTAAAAAATTTAAACCTGTTGAACACAGAATAGAATTTATAAGGGAGATTAATGGAGTAAAATGGTATAATGATTCTGCAAGTTCATCACCAACAAGAACAATCTCTGGAATAAATGCATTCAATGAAAACATAGTTTTAATTGCAGGTGGATATGATAAAAAACTTGATTATACACCACTTGCAAAACCTGTAATAGACAAAGTTACAACATTAATTTTAATTGGCCAAACAGCAGAAAAAATATATGATGCAGTTAAATTAGAATCTGAAAAGGAACATAAACATATAGATATTTATATGTGTGATTCATTAGAACAAACAATAGATATAGCACAAAAACATGCAAAAAGAGGAGAAGTAGTATTATTTTCTCCAGCAAGTGCAAGTTTTGATATGTTTAAAGACTTTGCAGATAGAGGCAGAAAATTTAAAAATTTAGTAAATAATATATAAGTATAATATTTCCAATTTTACATATAATTATACTAGAGGTATAAATATGTCTTATTGGATGAAAGTTTTAAAGAAAATTTTATATATAGTTTTAACTTTTGTAATTATCTATGTGGCATATAAATTTGCAATATTTTATATGCCATTTTTAATTGCATTTCTTTTTTCATTGGTAATGGAACCAATAATAAAATTTATAATGAGAAAACTAAATTTTACAAGAAGGACGAGTTCAATAATAATTTTTATAATAGTATTAGCAATTATAATTGGAATAATTGCATTACTTGTAGGTACATTAATTTCTGAAGCATCACATTTTTTAGGCGGATTAAATGGATATGTAGAAAAGTTCCATTCAATTTCTGATAATATTACAAATAAGTTAAGATTTGATGGAATAGAAATGCCAGAAGAAATAAAAACAGCAATTCAAGACTCTTCTAAAGAATTTGTAAATTCATCTTCAAATTGGGTAAAAAATTTATTAACAGGATTTTTAAATGCAACATCATCAATACCAACAATGGCTATTTGTATAATATTTTCTGTTATTTTTCTATATTTCTTATGTGTAGACAAAATATATATAATTGACCAAATAGAACACCACTTCCCAGAAAAATGGGTAAAAACTGTTAATTCACATTTAAAAGATATTACAGGAAGTTTTGGAGGATATTTAAAAGCTGAAGTTATATTAATATTAGTATCATTTGTAATTTCATTGATTGGACTATATATATTAAAATTTGCAAAATTTAATATAGAATATCCACTTCTTATAGCACTATTTATTGGCTTTGTTGATGCACTTCCAATTTTAGGTTCTGGAACTGTAATGATTCCATGGGCAATTATATCTGCAATTAATGGAGATATAAAACTTGGTATAGCAGTAATAATTCTTTTTGCAATTATGAATACAACAAGACAATTTTTAGAACCGAAGCTTGTTAGTAAACATATAGGAACACATCCAATTTTTACTTTAATTGCAATGTATACAGGATTTAAAATAATTGGTGTTTTTGGACTTATTTTAGGACCAATAATTTTAATAATTATAAAAAATGTGTTTAGCAATATGATTGATGAGGGAATTGTAAAAAGCATTTTTGAAAATGATGGATAAAATATAAAAATTTGATTTAAATTTTCATATACTTAGAAGCTTGAAAAATCAAATAAATTTGACTTTTTACCAAAATGGTGGTAAAATAAATATGTAACTCGTTTATGGCAATTGTTAGAAGGAGAAACATATGAAAGTTATAGTTGCCAGTAAAGACCCCATCATAATTGAAGGGGTACAAAGAGCGTTTAGGGATTTTTTCCCTAATACAAATTTGGAAATAGAGGGAGTAACAGATCTTGTAAAACCTTCTAAAATTCCGCTTAAAGATCAGAAAATCTATGAAGTCGCAAGAAATAAGATTTCAAAGATTGACCAGGAACTTGGAAAGAAAAAGAAGGATTATATTGTATCTGTCTCAAATGGTGTTATTAGCCAGTATGGGAATTTTTTCAATTGCTATGTAATTCTCGTAAAAGAGAAAAATGGAAAATTAAATTGGGGGCTTAGTACCTCATTTGAAATTCCTATAAAGTATGTTGGAAAAATTAATGATGCTAAGGATGATTTAGAAAAAAAAGGTGGTATCAAAGGCCTTTCAAAAGGCAATGTTGATACATCAAAAATTATTGCAGATGCGACCATAATGGCATTAGCACGCTCTAAGTGGGTCTAATACATTTTCCGTACTCCTTCCTTTCGTATGAGAGTGGCGCCTAACTCCTTAAGGTGTCACTCTCAATTTATGTTTAAAAGATTTAAAATCTACAGAAAAAAATTTAAATTATAAATTTATTCTATAAAATTTCAGCTGTTGGAATAAAATTTTCATCAGGAGGATAAACATATTCTTCTTTAGATGGTTTTTCAACTTTATTTATTTCATTTATTTTGATAATTGGCATATCACCATGATAATTTCCCTTTACTATCTCACCAGAAATTTCAACCCATGTATTATTTTCAAAATCCTTACATTTATCAGACTCACACAAGAAGCCAACAACAACAGTTTGTGAATTTGAATTAATAATCATATCACGAGCAAGAACAAATTGATTATCATTTAAATCTATAACTCTATAAACATATCCAGTAAATTTAATTTCTTTACCAACATATTTATCAATATTTTCATGCACTTCTTTTAATACATTTGTATAATTTTGTGGAGATATTTCAATAGTACCTTTAGAAACACAGGATTCAGAGTTACCAGAATGTTCAGCACCTTTGAAAATTTTGAAAACGACAACAGACAATATTATAATCAATAATATTATTACACAAACAAAAAAATATTTAAAAATTTTACTACCATTAACCTTAACATTGAATATAAACATAAAATTCATCCTTTCTTTTATTGGCTAAAATGCAAATATATCTATATTATTTATTCAAATAAATCCAATTTCTTTTTAATAAAATATATTTTTTATAAAAAAAATTATGCTAAAAATGTAAAATATTTTCTTTTGTACTTGCTAAAAATTGATATTAGTGATATAGTTAGCAAGTATAGTTAATAAACTGAGGAGGATTGTATCAATATGAAATTATTTAAGACATATAGTGAAAAAGAAGTAAAAAGAGTAATGCCAATTGTTCAAAAAATAAACGATTTAGAACCAGAAATGCAAAAATTATCTGACCACGAATTAAGAGCAAAAACAGATTATTTTAAAAAACAATTAGCTGATGGAAAAACATTAGATGATATTTTACCAGAAGCATTTGCTGTTGTTAGAGAAGCATCAAAAAGAGCCTTAGGAATGAGACACTTTGATGTTCAATTAATAGGTGGTATTATTTTACACCAAGGCAGAATTGCAGAAATGAAAACTGGTGAAGGAAAAACATTAGTTGCAACATTACCAGTTTATTTAAATGCACTTGAAGGAAAAGGTGTACATGTAATTACAGTAAATGATTACCTAGCTAAAAGAGATAGTGAATGGATGGGTAAATTATATAAATTTTTAGGACTTTCAGTTGGACTTGTTATTGCAGGTATGGGTCCAGAAGAAAAACAAAAAGCATATGCAGCAGATATTACATATGGTACAAACAATGAATTTGGATTTGATTATTTAAGAGATAATATGGTAATTTACAAAAATCAATTAGTTCAAAGAGGATTACATTATGCAATTGTCGATGAAATTGATAGTATTTTAATTGATGAAGCAAGAACGCCACTTATTATTTCTGGTAGAGCAGCAGAATCATCAGATTTATATAAAAAAGCTGATAATTTTGTAAAAAGACTAGAACCAAAAGTTATTGTTGAAGAAGATGTTAAAGATATTGAACAAGAAGAAGATAACGAAAAATATGATTATGTTGTTGATTTAAAGGCTAAATCTGCTACATTAACACAAAAAGGTATTAAAAAAGCAGAAGAGTTTTTTGGAGTAGAAAACTTTAATGACCTAGAAAATTCAACATTAGTTCATCATGTTCACCAAGCACTAAAAGCACATGGTGTAATGAAAAAAGATATTGACTATATCGTAAAAGATGGAGAAGTTTTAATTGTTGATGAGTTCACAGGACGTATTATGTATGGAAGAAGATATAATGATGGATTACATCAAGCAATTGAGGCAAAAGAAAATGTTAAAATTGCAGATGAATCTAAAACACTTGCAACAATTACATTCCAAAATTACTTTAGAATGTATGATAAATTAGCAGGTATGACTGGTACTGCTATGACAGAAGCTGCAGAGTTTGAAGAAATTTATAACCTAGACGTTGTAGAAATTCCAACAAACAAACCAATGATTAGAAAAGACCATAATGATATAATCTATAAAAATGAAAGAGCAAAATTTAGAGCAGTTGTAGAAGACATTAAAAAGAGTCACGAAAAAGGACAACCAGTTTTAATTGGTACTGTTTCAATTGATAAATCTGAAAGATTAAGCAAATTACTAGATGAAGCAAAAATTCCACATGAGGTATTAAATGCTAAGTCACACGAAAAAGAAGCTATGATTGTTGCACAAGCTGGTAAATATGGTGCTGTTACAATTGCAACAAACATGGCAGGACGTGGTACAGATATTATGCTTGGTGGAAATAGTGAATATCTAGCAAAAGAAGAAATGAAAAAACAAAGAGTACCAGCAAATTTAATTGAAGAAGCTAATACATATTATGAAACAGATGACAAAGACATATTACAAGCAAGAGAACAATTCACAAAATTAGTAGAAAAATATGAAGAAAAAATTAAAGACGAAAAGAAAAAGGTAATTGAAGCTGGAGGACTTAAAATAATTGGTACAGAAAGACATGAATCAAGAAGAATTGATAACCAGTTAAGAGGTCGTTCTGGACGTCAAGGAGATATAGGAGAATCTATATTCTATATTGCACTTGATGATGACTTAATGAAAATCTTTGGTGGAAATGCAATAACAAAAGTTTATAATACATTAGGTGCAGATGAAAATATGCCAATTCAATCAAGAATTATCTCAAAAGCAGTAGAAAATGCACAAAAGAATGTTGAAGGTAGAAACTTTAGTACTCGTAAAAATGTATTAAAATATGATGATGTTATGAACGCACAAAGAGAAATTATTTACAAACAAAGAAGAGAAGTACTTGATGGAGAAGATATACATCAAAATATATTAAATATGGTAGATTCTATAGCAGAAGATACTGTTTCAGTATATACAGATTATGCAGAAAATTCTAAATCACTAAATGTAGAAGGACTAAATACAGAAATACAAGATACATTTGGATTAGATATGTCTGAATTTGTAAATAGCCATAAAGATGACCCAAATGCAATTATTGATGAATTAAAATCAAAAGCACATAGTAAATATGATGAAAAAGAAGAAGAAATCACACCTGAAAAGATGAGAGAACTTGAAAGAATTGTAATGCTTAAAGTTGTTGACGAAAAGTGGATGGACCATATTGACAACATGGACGAATTAAAAGATGGTATTGGATTAAGAGCTTATGGACAACAGGACCCTATTGTAAAATACAGAATGGAAGGTATGGACATGTTTGATGAAATGATTGCAAACATTAAGTTAGATGTTGTTAAGATTCTTATGAATATCAGAAAACAAAGCAGTAATGCACAAAGACATGAAACAGCTAAAATAACAGGAGCAGCATTGCAAGCTATTGAAAGCGTTGATGGTGGTAAAAAAATAAATACACCAGAACATAGCCAAACAATAGTAAATGATAGACCAAAAATTGGTAGAAATGAACCTTGTCCATGTGG
>CACWHO010000013.1 GCA_902760765.1 uncultured Eubacteriales bacterium
CTGTTTGTTGGTAATTCTACTGTAAAATTAACTTTGTTAGAAGTATTGTTTACCCATTCTGTATTATCTGCACTTACAGATATATTAGTATTTGCATTTTTTATCTCTATTTCTGAGTTTTCTTCTGATGTATAAATTTCTTTTGCTTCTGTTTCTTCACTTTCCTCATTTGTTTTTACATAATTTATTGCTTTAGTAGCAATTATAGTTTGAATTTTATTAAATGCTAGGTCTTTAATATCAGATTTTATTGATTTTGTATTTTCAATGTTTATTGTTCTTAATTTTTGTGGTTTTGTTATTTTAAAGATTAAAGCTTGTGTTTCATCAGTAAAATCAAATTTTAAATTTCCATCTTCTGTTTCTGTATCTTTATTAACCTCATAAAGTACTTCATTTGCAGAATTTAAAATTTGTAATTTTCCATCTTCTCCTAAAATATCTAGAATATTATCTTTATTTAGTTTTATTGATTTGTATGATATTTCATTTGCTTTTTGTGTATTCTTATCATTTGCAATTATATCATTTTCGTTTATTAAAATTTCATCTGCTAAATTTTTATAATCTATATCAATTTTTACATTTTCTTTATATTCTGTTTCAAGACTTGTTCCATTTAATTTATTTGCTGCAATAGCACCATTGTAAACATCTGCATCTACTTTTGTTGAAATCAAATTTGAAATATCTTCACTTACAGTTAATGTTTTTGTATCTTCTTTTGTTATTTCTGTGTTGTTTTCATCTTTTAAATCAATTTTTACATTTTCTGTAAATTCAAGATTCTTTTCCTCTTTATTTTCACTGTAACTATCAGCTCCATAATAAAGATTTATTTCGAATTTATCTCTTGCATCTTTTACTTGTTCCTCGTAGATTTTGCCTTCTTCATTTTCTTTGTTTTCGATGTTTATAGTAATTTTTCCATTTTCTTTATCATAATCAAATGTAAAATCTTTACCACTTGTATCTCCATTTGTTGCCTGGGTTGTTTTTGAGACTAATTCAACGCTTTCTGGATATTTATCAGATAATTTTGGTACTTGTATTTCTGAATATGTATTTTTAATTGGCTTATATTCTTTTTCACTTTCAAATTGCGTTCCGGTTTGGAATCCAAATTTTACAAGCACTCCCTTATTTTCTTCTATGTTGTAATTTACATATTTGTCTAAATTTATGTCTGCTACAACACTTGGATTTTTGCTTTCCTCATTATCTACTGCATCTACTGCTTTTGCAATTAAAATTAATGATGAGTTATTAATTAGCATTAATTGTATTGCTAAAAGAGCAAATATTTTTTTCACAAATTTTTTCATGAAAAGTCCCTCCCTATAAAGATTTTATTCTAAAATAATTGTAAAATATTTATTTTTTATTTTCAATAGAAATATTTTCCACATTGGTAAATATTACATAAAATGGCCTGCAAGCCTTTACGGAACGACATTTTTAAAGTAGAAATTTGCGAATTTTAATCTTTTTTTACATTTTTATTACACATGCTTTTTGTGCAAAAAAATAGAGCAAATATATGATTAAACTGTTCATTTTACAGTTCATTTCATAATATTTGCTCTTTTATTTATATATTTTGTTTTATCAAATTTTTATTTTTTTCAAAATTTATTATTCTGCTCTAACAAGCTTTTCCATAGCTATTTTTAAGTTTTCTAATTTTTCTTCTGCATCTTTTTCATCTTTACCTTTTACTCCCATATATAGCTTAATTTTTGGTTCTGTCCCAGAAGGTCTTACACAGCACCAGTTATTATCTTCAAGTGCATAATACAATACATTTGATTTTGGAAGGCCTGTTTTTGTTTCTTCACCAGTTACCATATTTTTAACATAATCTTTTTCAATATCTTTAAATACAAGTACTTTGTAACCACCAATTTTCTCTGGTAATTTTTTCCTTGTATTTGTCATCATTTCTTGTATTTTTTCTGCTCCTTCTGCTCCTTCCATAACTATAGAAACTTGAGTTTCTTTGTAATATCCATATTTTTTATAGATGTTTTCCATTTGGTCCCATAGTGTTTCACCTTTTGTTCTATAGTAGCATGCAGCTTCGCATAATGCCATTACAGCTGCAATTCCATCTTTATCTCTTGCATAATCACCAATTAAGCAACCATAGCTTTCTTCAAATCCAAATACGTATTTATATCCATCTGTTTTTTCTTCTTCTCTTCTCATTACAGCCCCAATGTTTTTGAATCCTGTTAATACTTCAAAAACTTTTAAATTGTATTCTTTTGCTATTGCCTTTGCTAAATCAGAAGAAACAACTGTTGTAATAAACATTCCATTTTCAGGAAGTATTCCCTTCTCTTTCATCTGTGAGATTCTATATTCTGCAATTAATAATGCTGACATATTTCCTGTATATGTCATATATTCTCCTGTTTTTGTATCTTTTGCATATATTCCGAGTCTATCAGCATCTGGGTCATTTGCTAAAACTACATCTGCATCAACTTTTTTTGCTAATTCTAATGCTAACTTAAATGCTTTTTTATCTTCAGGATTTGGATAATCTACTGTTGGGAAGTTTCCATCTGGCTCTTTTTGTTCAGGAACAACATAAACATTTTGTAATCCAATTTCTTTTAAAAGTCTTTCTGCTATTTGATTTCCTGTTCCATGTAATGGTGTGTATACAACTTTTAATGTTTTACCCTGTTCTTTTACAATTTCAGGATTTAATATTAGTGACTTTAGTTTTGCAATATATTTATCATCCATCTCTGTGCCAATAATAGAAAATAACTTTTTGCTAACCGCTTCTTCTTTTGTTATTTCCTTTATTTCACTATATTTCTTTACATTTCTAACTTCTTCAATTATATCCTTATCTCTTGGTGCAACAATTTGTGCTCCATCATCCCAATATACTTTATATCCATTGTATTTTGGTGGATTGTGGCTTGCTGTAATCATTATTCCCGCAGTACATTTTAGCTCTCTAACTGCAAATGATAATTCAGGAACTGGTCTTAAATTTTCAAATAAATATGTTTTTATTCCATTTGCATTTAATATTAAAGCTGTTTGCATACTAAATTCTTTTGACATTTTTCTTGAATCATAGCTTATTGCAACACCTTTATCTCGTGTTCCTTGTTTTAATATGTAATTTGCTAATCCTTGCGTTGCTTTTCCAACTGTATATTTATTCATTCTATTTGTTCCAGCACCAATAATTCCTCTTAATCCTGCTGTACCAAATTCAAGTTCTTTATAAAATCTATCTTCTATTTCTTCTTCATCATCTTTTATTGATAATAATTCTTTTTTGGTTTCATCATCAAAATCTGAACTTGTGCACCATTCTTCTAATTATTCATAATCTAAATCTCCTTTGTCTTAATTTTTTATAGTATATCATATATTTTTTTAAAATACTACTATTAAAATAATTCAATTAGGAAAAAACTATATTTTAATTTTTGTTCAAATAATATCTAGGGTCATTCCTACCGCTTCGCTATGCCTTGAACTTAAAAATTAAAATATAGTTTTTTCCTTTTGAATAATTTAATTTATATTTAAATAATATTTATGCTAATTTTTCCCGTTTCGCTACGCCTTGAACTTAAAAATTAAAATATAGTAGGTTTTTATTATTTTAATATTATTTTAATTTATAATAATTTTCATATAGTTTTCTTGCAGTACTTGGACAATCTACACCTTTATCATCTGAATTTTTTACTGGTGCAAATTCTTCTTCCTTCTCCAAAAGCATCAAATAAAAATGCTTCAAATTTAAATGCATTTGGTGAATCTGGAATTACTAAATTTCCATCTTTATCAATATATTTAGCTTTTTTAAATGCACTATGATATGGAAGTGGTGTTTTTGCCATTCTTTCTACTGCATCAATTCTAAATAAATTGCAAAGTATATGAGATTCTCCATATAAAAGTTCTCCATTTTCATCTCTTGCTTCTGCCATTTCATCAGAAATTTCAGAATATTCAATTACTCCTGGCTTTCCATTTCTTTTACAAAATACTCCAACTTTTTCGTGTGGATTTGCTTTTACTATTGATTTACAAGCAACTGTAACACCTTTATCTATTGCAATTCCCATAAGTACAGGGTCAACCATTTTTACTAAACAGTTATCTACTCCACCTATAAAAATCCATTCAATGTCCATTTGCTTCATTTTTTCAATCATTCCACTTTTTAATAATGATTCATAAATTCCACCGTGTCCATCTGCTGCTTGTTTTATTAATCCATCTTCTCCAATTAAAATTTTACCCTCTGTGTCTACCATTGGTAATTCACCTTGAATAAAGAAAAATAGATTTTTATCTTTTTCATATCCAAAGAATTTATGTTTTTCAAAAAATTCAATAGTTTCAGCATTATTTTCTCTACTTGTCATTATAAACCAAGGAATAGTAACACCATATTTTTTTCCTTCTGCCTTTAAACTGTCGCACAATAGTTCAAATAATGATTTATTTGAATCTAGTCCAATATTAAATGTACCTTTTGGTCCATTATGTCCAAGTCTTGTTCCTTGTCCACCTGCCATTGTAACTGCTGCAAGTTTTCCCTCTTTTATAGCTTTTTTTCCAATATCTTCATAATACTTGTATTTTTCATCTAATTTATATTTATCCAAATATTCCATTGGTTCAATTATATCTTCATCTTTTTTATCTTCGTCTTTTGTTTTTGCATATAAACTATTTATTAATTCAAAATCTGTTGCAAAAATTTGGTCTAATAATTTTTTTTGTTTTCTTTCATCTAATTTTTCATATCCATTTAATAAATGTTCTTGTCCATATTTTTTTAGTATTGATTTTGCTTCATCTAATCTACTCATAATTCTCATCCTTTCAGCAAATTGTCATATGATTATGTTATATCATTTGATGAAATTTATCAAGTATTTTATTGATATTTTTAAAATATATCTAAATTTTTATTTATTTAATTAGCTGAAATTGCTTCTATTCCATTTGTTGATAAAATTTTAGTATATTTTGAAATTATTCCTATATTATTTGAATTCATATCTTCTAAATTGTAGCAATCTATAATTTGTATATTTTTAAATTTTTCTAATTTTTTATCTAAATTTTCTATGTAATTTTCTTTTCCTTTTACAAATATTATTCCTTCATCTTTTAATGTTTCTATATTTAATTCTGTTTTTTCTTTCCAATCTAAATTTAAAATTTCATTTTCTTCTTCATTATTTAACTTCATTACTGTTAATATTTTTGATACATCATTTTCTAAGTTTTCTTGTGTTAATATTTTTACTTTTTGTTTTTCCTTTAAACATTTTCTAATATATGGTAAACATATCATTTCAAAATGATAATTGTTTACATATAATAAACACATATTTCCTTTTCCTTGGTTATCTTCTAACATTAACTTCTCAATCCTTTCAATATAAGTTAAATTCTAATTCTTTTGTGAAATCGTATTTTTGACTGCTGGTAAATTTTACCATTTGCTGTAAAATATGTCAATAATATTTCACAAATATTTCAAAAAAATTTCAGTGACTTTTTATGGCAATATCAATTTTGGGCTTTTTTTATTTATAAAATGTATAATTTTGTATAATCTGTAAATAATTAAAAATGAATATTTTGGAAAATTGGCTTTATAAAGCCAATAGATAAATTTTATTTAATTATCTCAAATATAATCTTGGAGGAACAAATTTTATGAATAAATTTTTTAATGGCAATAAAAAATCAAATTTAAAAATTTTTTTAACACTAGTATTTTTATTATTTATATATACTATTTTGTGTATGTTTTCATATGTTAAAGCTGTTTCTACAGATTTAAGCAATAGTGTTTTTAGATTACATGTAATTGCAAATAGTAATAGTAACGAAGACCAATTATTAAAATATAAAGTAAGAGATTCATTATTAAATTACATGAACAATATTTGTAGTAATTGTAAATCTAAAGAAGATGCTATTAATCTAGTATCTTGTAATTTAGATAATTTTAAAATGGTCGCTGAAAATACTATTAAAAATGAAGGTTATGATTATAATGTAAATATTGAAATTGGAAATTTCAAATTTCCAACAAAACACTACGGAGATATTAGCCTTCCAGCTGGATACTATGATGCTTTAAAAGTTGAAATTGGAAGAGCTGAAGGAAGAAATTGGTGGTGTGTAATGTTTCCATCTTTGTGTTTTGTAGATTTAAACTCTGGAATTGTTCCAGAAGATTCAAAAGAAGAGTTAAAAAACGTTTTGTCAGATGAAGAATTTGCGTTAATTTCCGATAATTCTAATAGTACATTAAAATTCAAATTTAAACTACTTGAATTATTTGCTGACAAAAATCTTTCAATTGCGAACAATTAGAATTTAAATTTTGTAAGCATTATTTAATTATAAAATTGCAATAATAATTATTTTGTCTGAATTGTATTTTTGCTACAATTGTTTTAATCAAATAGTATTGAAAAAGTTTGCTCTTTATGATATAGTCTATAAGTAAAAATCTTCTTAGGGGGAATTAATTTTGGAAAAACTAGTAATATCTGGACCAACACCTTTAAAAGGTGAAGTAGAAATTAGTGGAGCAAAAAACGCAGCAGTAGCAATATTGCCAGCTACTTTATTAATAAATGGAGTTTGTACAATTAATAATATTCCAAATATAAGTGATGTTAGATTATTATGTACAATTCTAGAAAAAATGGGAGCAAAAATTGTTTGGAATACTCCAAACGAAATTACAATTGACACTAGACATATAAATACAACTCAAGCACCATTAGATTTAACTAGCAAATTTAGAGCATCTTATTATTTAATTGGTGCAATGCTTGGTAGAAAAGGTGAAATAGAAGTTGGAATGCCTGGTGGATGTAAATTAGGTGCAAGACCAATTGATCAACATATAAAAGGTTTTGAGCTTTTAGGTGCAAATGTTAGAACTGAAAATGGAACTATTTATGCAAAGGCAAATGGATTAAATGGTGCACCAATATACATGGATATTGTTTCTGTAGGTGCTACTATAAATGTTATGCTTGCTGCAGTTTTAGCAAAAGGAACTACAATTATAGACAATGCAGCAAAAGAGCCTCATATAGTTGACGTTGCAAACTTTTTAAACACAATGGGTGCTGATATAAGAGGTGCTGGAACAGATGTAATTAAAATAAATGGTGTTAGTGAATTAACAGGAAATAAAACATATTCTGTTGTTCCAGACCAAATTGAAGCTGGTACATTTATGCTTGCTGCAATTGCATCAAAAGGTGATTTATTAATAAAAAATTGCATTACAAAGCATCTAGAATCTTTAACAGCTAAAATCGTTGAAATTGGCGGAAATGTAGAAGATAATGGAGATAGTATTAGAGTTTGGTATAGTAAAAGACCAAACAAAGCTATAATTAAAACATTACCATACCCAGGTTTCCCTACAGATTTGCAACCACAAATGGGTGTTGTTCTATCAACAGCAAATGGTACAAGTATTATAAATGAAAGTATTTGGGAATCAAGATTTCAATATACAGAAGAATTAAATAAAATGGGTGCACATATTACTGCACAAGGCAAATCTGCAATATTTGAAGGCGTTGATGAATTATTTGGTGCTCCTGTATACTCATCAGATTTAAGAGCTGGTGCAGCATTAATAATTGCAGGAATTGCAGCAACAGGAAAAACTGAAGTTTACAATCTTGAACATATTGATAGAGGTTATGAGAATATAGAAAATAAATTTAGAAAAATCGGTGCAAATATAGAAAGAGTAAGTGAATAAGATGTTTAAGTTTTGTAATCTATATAGTGGAAGTAGTGGCAATAGCTCATTTATTGAAACCGAAAATACAAAAATTCTTGTAGATGCAGGTGTTAGTTCTAAAAAAATTGAAAGTGCATTAGAAAATCTAAACGTTAATCCATCTGAATTAGATGGGATATTAATCACACATGAACATTCAGACCATGTACAAGGTTTAGGAACATTTGCAAAAAAATTTAATGTTCCTGTATTTGTAAATTCAAAAACACTTGATGCAATGCCAATACAAAAAGATAAAATACCAGAAAAAAATATTAAAAGCTTTAAAATTAATGAAAAATTTGAAATTGGAGATTTACAAGTAAACCCATTTTCAATTCCACATGATGCTGTAAATCCATGTGGTTTTAATATATATAAAGATGATAAAAAGATAAGTATTGCAACAGATATGGGTCATATTTCAGAAAAAACCATAAAACAATTAGAAGATAGTATTTTTATTTTATTAGAATCAAATTATGACCCCGAAATACTTAAATTTTCTAAATATCCATACCCATTAAAAAATAGAATTGCTGGTCCTAATGGCCATTTATCAAACGAAATGGCCGGAAAGGCTATAAACCATTTATTAAAATCTGGATTAAAGCAAGCTGTTTTGGGTCATTTAAGTAAAGAAAATAATTTCCCAGAATTAGCTTATAGAACTGTTGTGGACGAATTAATTGCAAATAATAATTTTAATGAAGATTCAATAAAATTAAGTGTTGCAAGTAGAGATATTCCGGGAAATGTCATTTCTCTTTAATTTATATAAATGTAGGGAAAATATTAATGAAAGAAAATATGTGGGACAATAAAAAACCTTTCAATAAAAATTTATTCAAAACATCAGTATCTTTGGGGAAATATGATGATATTATTTTCCCTACAAAATTAAAAACATATTAAATTATCTTTGGATTTTTTTAAGAATTATTATTGCTAAGAATTTAGCAATAATTTTTTTCACAATTAAAAAAATTGTAATGAATAAAATTATATTTAGCATTAAGTTTACTCCTCAATCTGTTATTATTTTACAACTTTTTTTATATGTTGTCAAGAAAAACATTTCGACAAATATTGACAAAAAGCTACTTTCAGCGATTTTCACCTTTCTAAACTTATTGTTTTTTGCTTTGCTAAAAGATAAACATAATTGTAAAAGCTCTTTTCTTAAAAATCAATATCATATTTTATTAAAACATTAATTTACATACAATTATACTCGTTACAATTCCAACAAAATCAGCTGTTAAAGCTGCCCATAATACAAACCTTGTATTTTTAATTCCAACACTACTTGTATAAACAGCAATTGTATATAATGTTGTTTCTGTTGAGCCCATTATAACAGATGCAATAAGTCCAATATTTGAATCAACCCCATATTTTTTCATAATATCTGTTGCAACTGCAATTGTACTACTCCCAGAAATAGGTCTTAAAAGTGCTAATGGCAAAATTTCAATCGGAAATTTAAAAATATTAAACACTGGTGTTAAGAAGTTTACTATTAAGTCAATTACTCCTGAACTACGCAATGCACCAATTGCAACAAACAATCCAACAAGTGTTGGGAAAATATTAAAAACAATTTTTATCCCATCTTCCGCTCCTTTTAAAAAAATATCAAATACTTTTTTTCTTTCTAGAACTCCATAAATTATTGTTACTAATATCATTAATGGCATTGCAACATTTGAAAAAAATTCAATAAATTTCACATTTTTCTCCTTCACTTTTAATATACCTTAAAAATTTACTTACCAATTTTTATAAAAAACTTAACTGCAGAAATTCCTGCAATTGCAGCACAAATCGTTGCAATCCACACAGGAAATATAATGATTGTCGGGTTGTTAGAACAAAGTGAACTTCTAATTGCAATTACTGTTGTTGGTATTATTTGAATTGATGCAGTATTTAAAACAATTAACGTAGCCATCTCATCTGTTAATCTATCTTTCTGTGCATTTTCTTTTTGCATTGTTTCCATTGCTTTCAACCCAAGTGGTGTTGCTGCATTACCTAGCCCTAAAATATTTGCTACAACATTCATAGAAATTTGTTCATATGCTTCATCTCTCTTTTTCATTTTTGGAAATAATAATTTCATAAATGGTGACAAAATTTTTGTTATTTTATTTATTAAGCTTGTATTACTTACAATTTTCATAACTCCACTCCATAGGCACATTGTTCCAAGTAAAGTCAAACATAGTTTTACAGCACTTTCCGTGCTTTCAAAAAAAGAATTGTTAAGTGCTTTTAAATTTCCTGAAAAGAATGAAAAAATAATTGATATAATTAAAAATATTGGCCATATTATATTTAACACACATCTCACCTATTAAATTTTATTATTTTTTTATTATTTTATTACAATATTATTGGTACAAAAAAGTACCCCAATTTTTTCCTTATTTTTCAACATTTTTACTTTTTTTTTGGACTTTTTAGTCTAATTTAATTGACCAATATGATAATTTATGATATATTAAGCCAGAATTGTTTAAATTAACATTAAGGAGGTAATTAATGAAAGAAACCGGAATTGTTAGAAAAATTGATGAATTAGGAAGAGTTGTAATTCCTATTGAAATCAGAAATAAATTTAATATACAAGAAAAGGACCCCGTTGAAATTTTTGTAGAGGATTCTAGAATAATAATTAAAAAATATGAACAAAGCTGTATTTTCTGTGGAAATACAGAAAACTTAGTTGAATTTAATGGTAAATTAATCTGCAGCAATTGTTTAAAAAAAATTAATAAAATAAATGCAAAATAAAAATATTTTTATACTTAAAAAGCCAAGCGAACTAAATGTTCCTTAGCTTTTTTCATAATTCTAAGCTCTTGATTTAAATATGAATAATTAATAATTCTTTTATTAAAATAAATTTTAATAATATATTAAATAAAATACTGATAAATTTCATTTTTATTAACATTTCTATCTTTTGCTATCTTCTTTATAATGTCCTTTTTTGAAAACCCTTGTTTTTCATAAAATTTATAGTGTTCATCTAAACTTAATGAATTTAATTCACTTTCCCCTTCCTGTGGTTTTGCTTTGTCTATTATTAAAACTATTTCGCCTTTTATCTCTGGAATTTTGCTAAGTAAGTAATCTATATTACCTCTAATAAATTCTTCGTGAATTTTGGTTATTTCACGTGCTAGCACTATTTTTCTATCAGCATCTAATATTTCTTTCAAATCATTTAATGTTTTTTCTAATTTGTGTGGTGCTTCATAAATAATTATAGTTTTATTGGATTTTTCTATTTCATCCAATTTTGTTTTTCTTAGTTTTTTATTTAATGGTAAAAAGCCCAAAAATGTAAATTCATTTGTATCTATTCCAGAACAAATTAATGAATTTATCATTGCACATGCACCAGGAATTGGAACAACAGTTATCCCTTCTTCTATACATTTTTTTATAACCTCTTCACCTGGGTCACAAATACCTGGTGTTCCTGCATCAGAAACTAATGCAATATTTTTCCCACTTTTTAATTTTTCAATTAAAACACTTGATTTTTCTTCTTCATTATGCCTATGGTTGCTTATTAATGGTTTTGAAATTTCAAAATGGTTTAATAATTGTAATGTGTGTCTTGTATCTTCTGCAGCAATTAAATCAACTTCTTTTAAAACTCTAAGCGCCCTTAATGTAATATCTTCTAAATTACCAATTGGCGTTGCAACAATATATAAAGAACCTGTATTTTTTTTCATAACTATTCCCTCATTTATATCTCTTCGTTATTATTTATTCTTATTTGATAATTATCTATTATTATTTGTTTTTATGATATATTTCTAAAATTTCATCTGTATAATTTCCATTTTCATCATATATATATAAATTTTCTCTAAAATTTATATATTTTTTTGCATTTTTAACACCTTTCACTAGAACCATTTTAGGTGGATTATTTTTATTAGAAAATACAAGTCTTATTTCTTTTGGTTCTATTTTATATTTTCTCATTTCACTAAGCAAGTCCACAATTCTTTCAGGTCTGTGAATAATATAGAATTCACCCTTATCCTTTAATAATTTACTTGATATTTCAATAAAGTCTTCTAAATTTGCAGATATTTCATGCCTTGAAATTTGTTTTACTTCATCTTCATTTGTTATTCCTGTATTTTCTTCTTTATATGGTGGATTTGTAACAATAGCATCAAATGAATTTTTTTCATATATATTATCTAAGTTAGTTATATTTTCGTTTATAACCTCAAATCTATTTTCTAAATTATTTAGAATAATATTTTTCTTTGCTATTTCATAAACACTTCTTTGAATTTCTATTCCTATAATTTTATTTAACTTTGTTTTGCCACATAATAAAATTGGGATGATTCCTGTTCCAGTACCAAGGTCTAATACATTTGCATTTTGCTTTATATTTTTAGCAAAATCAGAAAGTAAAACAGCATCAACCCCAAAGCAGAAACCTTTTATATTTTGGATAATTTTTAAATTTTTAAATTCTAAATCATCAATTCTTTCATCATTCTCTAATTTTATTTTATTTTTGTTATTATTCATTAATCAGTCTCCATATTTTTAACAAATATTTTATTCTTGCATATTATATAATAGTTTAAGCATTTTTGCAATAAAAGGAGACTATAGATGGGAAAAAAGAAAAAGTTGGATTTTAAAACATATAAAAAAAATACTATAAATTCATTAAATGAGGTTGAACATTTTTTAAGGAATTTTCGCAATTTTACAAAATATATAAAATTATATAAAATATTAAAATAACTATATCAAAAAAGTGAACCTTTTAGCTCACTTTTGAATTTTATATTTTGTTTCCATTTACAAAAATCTCTACGCTATTAACTTCATTTAGCTGTGTCATTGTTTTTGTAATTGCATCTAATATTTTGTCCTTTTCTCCATCTTTGTTTTTATCATAATTTAAAAATTCAGCTGAAAATTCTAATTTTAAATTATCTTTTTCCAATGTTGCTTTTAATAAAACTGTTTTTTCAGGGATTATCTTTCTTAATTGTTCATTTTTAGGTCCTTCTATTAAAAGTTTTATTAATATTGTGTATGGGTCTTTTATTAAATCATTTATTTTTACAAGTCTCACTTCAGGTTTTACCATATTTGATTCTTTATCAATAAAATATGCATTTACCAATGTTTCCCTATTTTGTTCTTCTGTAATTTCTTCTTGTGGAGTATATTCATTGCCATTTGCAATTTTCTTATTTTTTGCATGCTTTATTCCACAAACTCCACAAATTAAAATAATTAAAAAAATAATTATAAATAAAATTATTATTTTTTTATTTTTCATAGATTTCAGTCCTTTCTAAATTTAAATTTATATTAATTTATATTAATTTCTTGTCCTTTTTATTCTAATATCCTTTTAATTTTTTAGAATTTATGTTATTATTAAAATGTAGTATAATTTATGAAATTTAGTGTGAAAAAGTATTTTTTCATTTTTATATCTATATTTTAAAAAAGTGAAAAAAGTTGGAGTTTAATATGAATAAAAATTATTATGAAATTCTTGAAATAGATAGAAAAGCTTCTCCTGAGATTATTGAAAAGGCCTATAAAACATTGGTTAAAAAATATCATCCTGATTTACAAGCTGAAAATGAAAAAGGTCTATATGAAGAAAAAATAAAAGAAATAAATGAAGCTTATGAAGTACTCTCAAATGAAGAGCAAAGAAAAATTTATGATTCTTCTCTTCAAGATGAAGAAGAAAATTACGACGAACTTTACAATGAAAATAAAAATTTGAAAATTATTTAAAACAATTTAAAAATCAACCACAAAATAATGAACAAAATAATTATAGTAATCAAAATAATGTACAAAGTAGCTATAATAACAACGAAAATAAACAAAGTAATTATAATACAAATAATCAAAAATCCATTGATGAACGAGAGCTTGAAAAACAGTATCAAAAAGCATATGAAGATGCATATTACAATGCATATATAAATAATTTAAAAAGGCTTGGTTTTAAAATT
>CACWHO010000014.1:0-6368 GCA_902760765.1 uncultured Eubacteriales bacterium
TTTTTATCAACTACTCCTGAAACACCTCTAAAATCATATATATCATCATGTCTTGCTATTGCCATTTTTATCATTTCCCATTGTAATAGATAATTTGGCATTAGATTTCTATGTTCATTACTGCTTGCACCATATAAATACCATGTTTTATTTCCATAAAATATTGGTATAACACCAGAAATAGGCTTGTCCTCATAATAAGCCATTAATAATTTCATATGTCCGCCTGGAACCATGTTGTCATACATTTTTTCAAAATATGATAATGGTCTTGTTATAAAATCATCTCTTTTTCCCGTTTCAACCATAATTCTATGAAAGTCTTTTAAATCTTCTCTTGTTCCTTCTTTTACAACAACACCCTTTCTTGATGCTAAACGTACATTATATCTCCATTTTTGATGAAATCCTGCCATTATTTCTTCTTCTGTTTTTCCTTTTATATCTAGTCTAAATACAAACCTTGGTTGTATTTCATCTTTAAAGTCTTTTGCATTGTCTTTAATTTTATATCCTAAGCTTGTGACAATTTTTCTAAAATCTTCATCAGTCTTTAAAATATCTGGTTCTATTCTTAATGCAAATGCATTATATTTTTTTGCAAGCACTTTGGCTCCATCTGTTAGTTGTTTCATAACTTCTAAATTGTGTATATCACATACTGGTCCTCTTGGAGAATACATTATATTACCAAATATTGGCATTTTTCTTATCCATACACATAAAGAGCCTATAATATTTTTATTTTCATCTTCTGCTAAAATTACTTCTGGTATCCAATTTGGCTTTTTTACTTCTGCCCATTCTAATGATTGTTGAAAGTTGCATCTTTCATGTCCTTCTAAAAATTTTTTATATTCTTTTTTTGAATCATCATCTGTTACAAATCTCATTTATTTCAATCCTTTCAAGATTCATTTTTGTATCTATATTTTATACTAGATTACTATTTTTTACAAGTTAATTTAATATATTTTTTTAATTTACATGTAAATAGATTTTTTATGAAATTACTAAAATAAAAAAATTGTGCTTTTACACACAATTTTTTGTAAAATTTTACAAATGGTGGAGATGAGGAGAGTTGAACTCCTGTCCATAATACCTTCCAAATAGACTTCTACAAGTTTATTTTATCTTTTATATTCATCTTTTATTCGCCGATAAACAGGCTAACAAAAAATATATCTCTATAATTACCCACTATTTTAGGAGAAAAAATAGTTTTGTTTCCTACTTAATTAACACCTTATCTAAATCAGTAGGCTATTTAGTAAAGTGACGTTGCAACTAGGCAGCGTATGCTAATTCTTCATTATTTGCATTTATATTTAGTTTCTCGTTTTTTTAAGTGGCCAACGAGAGCCCACTACTTGCTATCTATTTTTCTAGTATAATGTCGAAACCATTACATCCCCATGTTCATTTTAAATTATACTATATTTTTTTATTTATATCAATATTTTAGATGTAACAATGCAAAATTTTATTTCATATTATCTAATATTAGGGGTGATAAAAATGAATATTGTTCAACCTAACGATAAATATAATTCTGATTTGCTAAAACAAAATTTATTAGATTTAAAGAAAAAATATCCATTTATTGAATTGAATGTTGTGGGATATAGTGTTTTGGGAAAAAGCTTATATTCTGTCAAATTAGGTAATGGGCCTAAAAAAGTTCTTTATTCTGCAAGTATTCATGCCAACGAATGGATAACAAGCCTTTTACTTATGAAATTTATAGAAGATTATGCTATTGCATATCAAAATAACTCAAGTATTTATGGAACTTCTATTAAAGATTTATTTAATAATGTTTCAATTTTTATAATGCCAATGGTCAATCCAGATGGTGTTGATTTAGTAAATGATAATTTAAATCCAAATTCTTTTGGTTATATTCAAGCAAGTAGAATTGCATATTCCTATGCTACAATTCCATTTCCAAGTGGTTGGAAAGCAAATATAAATGGTGTAGATTTAAACTTACAATTCCCAGCTGAATGGGAAAAAGCTAAAGAAATAAAATTTAGTCAAGGATTTACTGACCCAGCACCAAGAGATTTTGTCGGCTATGGTCCACTCACAGAACCTGAGGCTCTTGCAATTTATAATCTTGCACTTTCTTATAACTTTGACTTGACAATTGCTTTTCATACGCAGGGTGGAGAAATTTATTGGAATTTTAATAATATAAATCCACCAAGGGGACTTCAAATCGCGTGGCGTTTTGCATATGCAAGTGGATATGTAGTTCAAGATGTGCCATATAATTCTAGTTTTGCAGGATTTAAAGATTGGTTTATACAAGATTTTAATAAACCTGGTTTTACAATTGAAGCTGGTTTGGGAGAAAATCCATTACCAATTTCTCAATTCAATCAAATTTATAGAGAAAATTTACCTATTTTAATTTTAGGTGCTACTTTGGCATAAAAAAAGCAAAAAAAAATATTTATATAATAATAGAAAAAAGCATTTTTTTAAATTTTATAGAGTTAGTGAGGATCGTTCAAAAATTCTCAAAAGTTTGAAAAACTTTTGCAAGAATTTTTAGAATGAGGAACTCTATAATAATTTAAAAAAATGCTTTTTTCTATTATTATTAAATTTCTTTATGCTGTTTCTTGGCTTTCTTTACCAGCAATATGTCTATTTTTATTAATTCTCATTTTTGCTTTTTCTTTTTTATTTTCATCAATTTCAATTTGTGGTTTTGCCTTATTCAAAACTGTATCTTTAGTTATTATACATTTTGATATATTAGGAGTTGATGGAATTTCAAACATTATATCTCTCATAATTTCTTCAATTATAGAGCGAAGTCCTCTTGCTCCTGTTTTTCTTTCTATTGCTTTATCAACAATTGCATCTAATGCATCATCTGTAAATTCAAGTTCAACATCATCCATTTCTAACAATTTTTGATATTGTTTTATTAATGCATTTTTTGGTTCTGTAACAATTTTTATAAGTGCATTTTTATCTAGTTCTTGTAATGTTGCAATTATTGGTAATCTTCCTATAAATTCTGGAATTAATCCATATTTTAATAAGTCTTGTGGTAACAATTCTTTAAATACTTCATATTTGCTTACTTCTTTTGGGCTTTCAATATTTGCACCAAAACCAATATTCTTTTTACCAGTTCTATTTTTTATGATATTTTCAAGTCCTTCAAAAGCTCCTCCACAAATAAATAAAATATTTTCTGTATTTATTTGAATCATCTCTTGATTTGGATGTTTTCTTCCACCCTGTGGTGGTACAGATGCAATTGTTCCTTCTATTATTTTTAGTAGTGCTTGTTGTACACCTTCTCCACTAACATCTCTAGTAATTGACATATTTTCTGATTTTCTAGTTATTTTGTCTATTTCATCAATATATACAATTCCCTTTTCAGCTTTTTGGACATCACCATCAGCTGCTTGAATTAATTTTAAAAGAATATTTTCTACGTCTTCGCCAACATATCCTGCTTCTGTAAGTGTTGTAGCATCTGCTATTGCAAATGGAACATTTAAAATTTTAGCTAATGTTCTAGCAAGCAATGTTTTTCCACTTCCTGTTGGTCCAAGAAGTAATATATTACTTTTTTGGATTTCAACATCATCTTTTATGTCTGATTCTTCATGTGCTATTCTTTTATAATGATTATATACTGCAACAGATAATGTTTTTTTAGCATCTTCTTGCCCAATTACATAATCATCTAATACTTTTTTGATTTCTTTTGGACTTGGTATTTTTTCTATTTCATTTAATGTATATCCCGTTTCTTCATCTTCATATTGTTCTGCTTCAATTATACTTGTGCATAAATCAACACATTCATCACAAATATAAACACCTGGTCCGGCAATTATTTTTTTAACACTATCTTGTGTTTTACCACAAAATGAACACCTTACATTTCTTGGCGTGCTTTCTCTTGCCATATTTTCTCTCCAATCTTACTTTTATTTTCTTTTATCCATAATTCCATCAATTAATCCATATTCTAATGCTTCTTGAGCTGTCATATAATGGTCTCTTTCAGTATCTTTTTCTATTTTTTCTATTGGTTGGCCTGTTCTATCACTTAATAGTTTATTAAGTTTTGCTCTTGTCTGAATCATGTGGTCTGCATGAATTTTTATTTCAGTTGCTTGACCTGAAATTCCTCCACCTTGGCCACCAATTAATGGTTGATGTATCAATATTTCTGAATTAGGTGTTGCAAATCTTTTTCCCTTTTCACCATTTGCAAGTAATACAGCTCCAAAGCTTGCTGCTAAGCCAACACAAATAGTTGTTACAGGGCATTTAATGTAATTCATTGTATCTACAATTCCCATTCCATCTGTTATTGAACCTCCTGGTGAATTTATGTATAATGAAATTTCTCTATCTGGGTCTTCAGATTCTAGGAATAATAATTGTGCAATTATTAAACTTGCAGATGTAGGATTTACATCTTCTCCTAAAAATATAATTCTATCTTTTAATAGTCTTGAGAAAATATCATATGACCTTTCTCCTCTACTTGTTTGTTCAATTACATAAGGTACTAAACTATCTTTTTCTATCATATTCTTTACCTCCTTGAATGTGCTAATTTATTTTTTAGATAATTTTAGAATACTTAGCACTATCGAATATTCTGATAATTTTTTATGCCTTTTTATCTTCCTTTTTGTTTTCTTTTTTATCTTCTTTTTTGTTAGCCTTTACTTTTGCATTTTTTACCAAGAAGTCTAAAGCTTTTTCAGATTCAATTCCACTCTTTATGTATTTTCTAACATTTTTATTGTTAAGGAATTCTTCATCATCTTCAGCTTTTCCATAATTTTTAGCCATTTCTTTCATTTTTGCAACAATTTCATCTTCTGTTGCTTCAATTTTTTCTGCTTTAATTACTGCTTCTAGCATTAATCTTGATGTTATTGCTTCTTTAGCTTGAGGTTCATATTCTTTTTTGATTTCATCCTCAGTTTTTCCAATTATTTTTAAATATTGGTCTAATTTAAGTCCTTGATATGAAAGTCTTGTTTCAATATTTTTTAACATATCTTCAACTTCTAATTCAATCATTCCTGATGGAATATCAACTTTTACATTTTTGCATACTTCTTTTATAACAGCATCTTCTGTTTCCATTTTTTGATTTTCTGCACTTTGTTCTTCAAGTTTTGTTTTGATATCTTTCTTTAATTCGTCTAATGTATCAAATTCACTAACATCTTTAGCAAATTCATCATCTAATGTTGGTAATTCTTTTTTCTTAATTTCATGTAATTTTACTTTAAATGTAGCATCTTTTCCAGCTAAATCTTTTGAAAAATATTCATCTGGGAATTTTACATTTATATCTTTTTCTTCATCATTTTTCATACCAATTATTTGGTCTTCAAATCCTGGTATAAATGTGTTACTTCCTATTTCTAATTCATGATTTTCTGCTTTTCCACCTTCAAATGGTTTTCCACCAACAAATCCTTCAAAATCAATTATTACAGTATCTCCTTTTTCTACTGGTCTATCTTCAACTGTAATTAATCTTGAATTGTGTTCTTGCATATGTGATAATTCATGTTCAACATCTTTATCTGTTACATTATACTCTATTTTTGGAATTTCTATACCTTTATATTGTCCAAGTATTGCTTCTGGTTTTGTTTGGAATACTGCTGTGAATATAAGGTCCTTTCCTTTTTCCATTTGTTTTACATCAATATCAGGTCTGCTAACAACATCAATATTATTTTCTTCTACTGCCTTTTCTAGTTCTGCAGGTACTATATCATTAAAAGCATCTTCATAGAATATTTCTTTTCCATAATATTTTTCTACTATTGCTTGTGGTGCTTTTCCTTTTCTAAATCCTGGTATATTAAAATATTTTGCATTTTGGAAGTAAACTTTTTTAATTCCGTCCTCAAATTTTTCAGCTTCAATTGTTATTTCTAATTTTACTTCATTTGCATTTTTTGTTTTTTCTACTTTACATTTCATTGTTAATTCAATCCTTTCTTTTTCTATATAGCTTTTTTATTATAACATATTTTTCCTATTTTGCAAGTTTTTTTAAAAAAATACTTGTTTTTTTTATTTTTTTATGGTAGACTTATTAATAGTCAGTTTATTTTAGAATATTAGGAGGTGCAATATTATGGCAAAATGTGCAATTTGTGGAAAATCACAAAGTAATGGTAATAAACTAAGCATTACTCGTTCACATATAAGTAAAAGAAGTCCAAGAACTTGGAAACCAAATTTAAGAAGCGTTAAAGCTATAATGGAAAATGGTGAAACAAAAAGAATTAGCGTATGTGCTAAATGTTTAAAAGATGGTAAAGTAAAAAGAGCTTAATTTTAAG
>CACWHO010000014.1:6373-16184 GCA_902760765.1 uncultured Eubacteriales bacterium
AAATTTAAAGAATACTTTTTTTCTTATTTATTCTACTATTTAATAATTTATAAAAAAATACTATATTTTTATTTTTGTTCAAATATTGCTAGGGTCATTCCTACCGCTACGCTACGCCTTGAACTAAAAAAATTAAAATATAGTATTTTTTAATTCTAATTTTTAAATTATAAAAATATTTTAATCTTTAATTCCAAAAATGAATTTTACAAATCCTCTTAAAAATTTTGGAACTTTTTTTACAACAATTGTCATATGTAATACCCTCCTTTAATTATAATATTTTAACATGCAAGCCACATTATTCCAACACATGCAAGTGCTACTCCAATTAAAAACATCCATCCTGCAACAGGAAGTAATAATACAAGCAAGATTCCTAAGCCAACTCCAAAAATTGCAACACCTATAGTTTTTTTCAGTGCTTCTATGAACATTATTATTACCTCCTTTCTTTCTATATTATATTATTTTTCTACATTATTGTTACTATTATGTAAAACTAATAAAAGATAGTTCAATTATTGTAACATTATATTTTTATAAAAAATGTATGATAATATAAATTTCTATGATATAATAATTAAAATTTTATATTTTACAAGGAGAAATAAATTGAAAAAATCTGATGCAATAAAAATCGTAGAAATATTAAAAGAAACATATCCAGAAGCTGGATGTAGCCTTGACTTTAATACACCATTTGAAATTGTTGTTGCTGTTATGCTTTCAGCACAATGTACAGATGAAAGAGTTAATCAAGTTACACCTGCACTTTTTGCGAGATGTAAAACAATTAAAGATTTTGCTGAAATTGATATTAAAAAATTAGAAGGTTTAATTCATTCATGTGGCTTTTATAAAAATAAAGCAAAAAATATTAAACTTTGTGCTAAACAAGTTCTAGAAAATTTTAATGGTGTTGTTCCACAAAATATGGAAGATTTACAATCACTTGCTGGTGTTGGTAGAAAATCAGCAAATGTAATTATGCTTGAAGCTTTTGGAAATGCACAAGGTATTGCAGTAGATACACATGTTAAAAGAATCTCAAATTTAATCGGATTATCAAAACAATCTGACCCTATAAAAGTTGAGCAGGATTTGCTTAAAATTTATCCAAAAAAATATTATACAGATATAAACCATTTGTTTATATGGCATGGAAGAAACATTTGTGTTGCAAGAAATCCAAAATGTGAAATTTGTCCTATAAATATGTATTGTGAACACTATAATATTAAAAAATGATATATATGAATAATTTATAAAGTGACGAATGCGATTGGAAAGTGTTTAGAAACTCTTAATTTAAGAAAATGAAGGAGCCCAAATCCTTTTGGGAAGTGTCATTTTCTTTAAATTTAGAGTTTCTAAGCACTTGTATTGAGCCGAGGAACGGCATAAATTATTCATATATATCATTTTTTTATATTTTATCATTTTTTCACATATTTTATTACTTCAATATTACTATTTTTACTTCTTTCAACCATAGTTTCATAAATTCTATTACGCAAATCCTCCTGCATTTCTTTTTTATTCTCCAAGTCTTTATTTACAAAAAATGGTCCATCAATATAAGTAACAATTTGAACCTTATTTTTCCCATATTTTTGATATGTATTTGTCATACAAAATGATGGAGCATCAAGTTCAACAGGATATTTAAAAGATACTGATTTAAAATTTCTAATTCCAGTATAATATGGCCAGATATGTGCTTCAGGATAAATTGTAACACTATATCCTTGCCCTATTCGCAATTTTATTGTATCAATAAATTTTTTCATTCCATTTAATTCTGTTGGAATAGGGATTGCTCCAAGCATTTCAACTAATGTTCCTAAGCCTTTCATAGAAACATTTGCAGGGTTTACAATTAAAAAATTTCTTTTAGGATAAACTGCTCTGCTTGTTATAAATGTATCTGCAAATGCTTGAGTATGATTTCCATAAATGAAATATCCTTGGTTTTTATATGGCTTTAATTTTTCTTTTCCTATATATTTTATTTTGAATTTTATACTTGAATACAAATTTTTTATTGGTACACTAAAAACATTTTGAACTAAATATGAGCACAAATTCCATAAAGGATTTTTGTGCACATATTTATAATTCTTATCTATTTTCTTTGTTTCTATCTTTTTTTCAGAGAATTCATCATTTAATTCATCTGAATAATAAATAACTTTCATAGTATTTTCCTCATATTAATTGATTATAAATATTTAAATTATGTAAAGAATAATATAAACAATTTATAATTAATATTAGCTTGCAACCTCATTTACCTTTGTTGTATATTCTAGTGGTATTCCATAAAATTCTTCATAAATATCTTTCCATGTTTCAAAATTTTTATTAAGCATCATATCTGTATTTTCTCTAACATTAAGCTTTGGATCTGGATAAATTGGTTTAGCTATGTTTATTGTATATTCTTGAACTGGGAATCCATCATCTCCAATTATTTCACTATCTTCCATTGTTATAAATATTGGTATTACAGGTACATTGCTTCTTGCAGCTAATTTAAATGCACCATGTTTTAATGGCTTTGGTTTTCTGTAATTCCACCACATACTTTGTTCTGGATATACTAATATAAATTCATTTTTCTTTAATAATATATCAACAGATTGCATGAATTTTACCATTGTTCTTTTATTAGAGCTTAATGGTAATGTATTGCAATTTCTAAAGAAAAATCCATATAGTCCTGGGAAGTTTGTATAATTTCCCTCTTTGATTATTTTATATAATTTTTTCTTTTTCTCTTGTCCTGACATTCTAAAAACTTTTTCTATTGCAAAACAATCATAAGGGTTGAAGTGGTTACATGTAATAATTGCACCAGTTTTTACTTTTTGCAAATTTTCCATTCCTTTTACTTCTTTTATTATTAATTTATCATCCTTTATTAAATCATTTAAAAATCTTTCACCTATTTTATTTGCAACAATTGTTTTTACTTTACTCGTATATTTTTTATTTAAATAATCTACTTTTTTTGGTTTTAAAACCTTTGATGGTGGGTCATTTTCAACATCAACATCAAATCTTCCTTCTTCTTCTAGCCTTTCAATTTTTCTTAAAATTTCAATTCTTTCAGGAGATTTCTCAATATTTTCATAATTTTTTGGAATTCTATTATCTCCTACACAATCTGCTTCTTTTTGTGCTAATCCTATTAATTTATCTCCTGTTTCCATATCTTTTATTTTTTGTTCATAAGAATAATTATCTTTCATTGCTCTTATTTCATCTATGTACTCTGTTTTTTCTGCATATTCCCAAAAATAATCTTCATATGCAATTCCATCAAAAAGCCATGGTTTTGATACCAAATTAAAATGTATTAACTTCAATTTGTTTTCATCAACATATTCACCACTTATTGGCATTTTGTCCCAATTTCCACTTATTATTGTTACTCTACCTTTGCATATTCTATTTAGATAATCTTGGTCTTGTGCAACTGTATATTTTACAGTATCTAAAAGATAAATAAATTTGTTTAATAAATCTATTTTTCTTAATTCTTCTAAGTTCATTATAAGGACACCAGCATTAAAATATTCTTTATAATCATTAACTCCTATAACTTTTTCAACATATTCTTGAAATGCTTTAACACTCATAACAGCTTGGTCTGATGTACCGCCAATTAAATTATCTCCAATATCAATATTATATAAATTTGCAATATCATCTAATATTACAATATCACAATCTAGATATAGTGCTTTTTTGTATTGTGGAAATAATTCTGGTATAAATATTCTAAAATATGTTAATTTTGAATAATAGTCTCTAACATATAATTTCTCTGATAATCTTTCAGCATATGTTTCCAAATCAACAAATTCTATATCTACATTTTTTCTTTCATATTTATATATTTTTTCTTTACTTTCTTCTGTAACATTTAAAGAAAGTACTTTTATCACATAATTGTTTTCTGGTGAACTATTATCTACCAAAGATTGCAATGTTACTGCTAAAAATGGTATATATCCATTATCAACCGCAAAAAAGATTGGTATTTCATTTGATTTATTCATGTACTTTTCCCCCTCTTCTAATATATTCATTTTTATATTTTAGATATTCATTTAAATCTTTATCAAAAGTATAACATTTTAGCACTTTGTGTACTTCTTCTATTTGCCATTGTTTATAATTTTCAGTTTTTGGAAATGGTGTCCAAATAAGTCTTTTACAAAAATGACAAATTACAGTTCCATTTCTGTTAAATTTGGATTGTTCATTATATATTCTTGGTATAATTTTTTTGCTTGTTGTTGAATAATAAATTGCACTTTGGTCTGCAAATATAAGTTTTTTTGTTCTTATTAATTCTCTTGATTTTTCTAAAAGTTTAGTTTCTTTTATTTTTTTCATATTCATTAAAAGCATTCCTGCATTTATATAATCTGGATACAAAAATACAGAGCCATATTTTTCTTTTACTGCTGCATACTCATAGTCTGACACATCAATATTATATAATTTTGATATATCATCTGCTGCCATCATATCTATATCAAGATATAATAATTTGTCTGGAATATTTGGTACTAAATCTGCAAGAAGCCTTAACAATGTATACGGAGTGCAATATGCATCTTCATTTTTTGATTTTCCAAACTCTTTTTCATACAAATTTGTAACATCTACTTTAATTACTTCATTTTCTGGATTTTTCTGTTTTACAACCTCATTTAAAAATTCAACCTGTTCATCTGATATTGCTGTATATTCAGGCTTTATTCTTGTAAGATCCATGGTAAAAATATAACAAACTACATTTTCTTTTGTCTTATTTGTTATTGATATGAGTTCTGAAAGAGCTCCGTCAAATACTCTTCCATTTCCACATAAAAGTATATTCATTTTGTTCCCCTACTCTTCGATTTGTTTTATTTCCTTTTTTTCTTTCTTCTCTTTTAATGTATTTATTATTGTAATTATTCCGCCAATGACCATTAATAAATAAAAGTTCACACCTCTATTTAAAATAACAGCACTCTTTATAAAGTTTTCTGGAATTATAGTTTTAAATATTTCTATAAATCCTCCTTCTGTTACACCAACAGCTCCAGGTGATGGTATTCCAGAAACAGAGCCATATAAAACTGCTTGTGTAAAAATTATTTGAACTATATTTTTTTCATTTAATCCAAATGAACGATATACCCAATATGTTATACTATAAAGTGAAATATATTGAATAAATGCTGTTACTACCGTTTTAACCATAACTGATTTGTGAGTTTTTATATATTTGCATCCATCTTGATATTTTTTTATTTCATCTCTTAATTTTTCTTCTTTTTTATCAACATTTTTTATTCTTAATTTTTCCATCACTTTTATTATAAAATCTATAATTTTATTAAGCAATGCTTTTGAATATATTGATAATAAAAGTAGTGCTAATGCACATGCATTTAGCAAAATTCCAATAACAAAAAATATTTTAAGTGCCTTGTTCATATATTTATAATTAAAAATTACACCTATTAATGCTAATGTAATTGTTGCAAATTGCATACTTGTTAATTGCATTAAAAGTGCTAAACTTGATTTTGCAACAGATATATTTTCTTTATGCATAAAATATATTTGCATTGGCTGTCCACCTGTTGCAGCAGGAGTAATTCCACTGAAAAAAAAGCCTATTAATACATATTCAATATTTTTTAAAAATGATGATTTTTCATTTAAGCTGTTTAGAATTCTTGTTACATTTGATGTTTCACATAATACATAAATACTCATTGCAAGTACAGAAACTAAAATGTATATTTTATTAACTTTACTAACTTCAACAAAAATTGAATTTACATCTTGGTCTTTAAATAATATTTTAAATGTCAAAATTATTAAGGCAATAAATATTATGAAATTCCTAATCATCTTACCTAATTTATTCAATTTGGCTCTCATTTTATTTCTCCTTATTTTTCAACACTATTATCCTTTAATTTTCAAATTTTGTCAATAGTTAAATAATAAACAAATAAGTTTGTTTTTCAAACTTTCCCTTAGTTATAAAGTTTATATGTTAAGGCAAACAAAAAGTATATTATGTATTTTTAAGAATTTTTTTCATTTCTTCGTTTCTCTTAACTTTTTTTGTTGTCGTTTTTATTAGTTCTTCGTCTGTTAATATTAAATTTTTAATATGTTTATATTTTGGGAATTTAGTATTTAATTCTTTTATATTATTCCAAACAAAATCTCTTATTTCATCTTTTGAATTTAGATTATATTTTTCATTTAATACTTTTTCATCATATACAACTTTTACAGAAAGTTTGATATTATTAGAGTCTTCTGGTAATCCAAATACCATATTTTCTTTTACAAAATCAAATCTATTTATTAATGTTTCTAATTCTTCAGGAAAGACTTTTTTTCCATTTTTTAATACAATCATATTTTTACTTCTTCCATTTATAACTAGAAAACCATCTTTATCAATATATCCTAAATCTCCTGTATAAAACCATCCTTTCTTTAAAACACTATCTGTTTCTTCTTGCATATCATAATAGCCAAGCATTACATTTTGTCCTTTTACTCTGATTTCACCAATTCCGTTATCATCTTTATTTATTATTTCTACTGTTTCATTTATTAAAGGCATACCAACTGTACCATTTTTTTGATTTTTTCTACTTTCAACCGCTACGACTGGTGCTGTTTCTGTTAAGCCATATCCTTGTAAAGTAATAATTCCAAAATCATTAAAAGCCTTTAAAATCTTTTTATCAGCTGGAGCTCCCCCACTTATAACTAATCGTAAATGCCCACCAACACCATCAATAACTTGTTTAAAATTTAGCCTTCTTAAAGGCAATCCAATTTTCAAAAAATTGCAAATTTTTAATGCAGTTTCAACTTGCTTTAATTTTCCTTTTTTCTCTATTTCTTTTTTTACAGCTTTATATATTGATTCATTAAGAACTGGTACTCCAACAAAAATACTTACTTCATATTCTTTTAAATTTTTCTTAATATATCTTAATCCATCTGGAAAAACAGTCCTAACGCCAGATGCCATTGCCATTATCAATATTGTTGAACCAAATATATGATGAAATGGTAAAAATGCAATATTTGTATCTGTTGGTCTTATATCTTCTACACATCTCATTCCATAAACATCTGCTGCAATATTTCTTTGTGATAACATTACAGCTTTTGATTTTGAAGTTGTTCCAGATGTAAATAAAAGTATTCCCATCTTATTTTCATCAATTTTACAATTTATATACTCATTATTTCCACCTTTTATTAGTTCTTCTCCAATTTTTATTAAATTTTGAATTTCATCAAATTTTATAAAATGTTTTATATTAGTCTTATTATTTTTCTTAATCTCTTCAATTTTTTCAATTTGGTTTGCATCATATACTATTGCATCCGCTTCACTTCTAATAAGTGAATTTTCTAACTCTTCTACTTGCAAGTCTTTATCAAGTGGTACAGAAACAATCCCCCCAAGTAAATTTGCCAAATGTGTTAATACCCACTCATATCTGTTTTTTCCCATAATTGCAATTCTATTATCTTTTAAGCCTAATGAATAAAATGCTGTTCCTAATTTATTAATATCATCTAAAAATCTTTTGTAACTTACATTTTCATAGTAAAATTCCTTTTCATTATTTTCATCAAAGTGTTTAATTACAAATGCTGTTTTTTCATTATATCTTTCAGCACAATAATAAATGATTTCTTTTATGTCTTTAAAATCTGTTATACCTTTATATATAATTCTATTTTTACTTGACATTTCAAATCCCCCTAATTTTCTTTTAAGATTATTTGTTTTAACGTTTTTTATAGTTTATATTATTCGTTTTTGACTGTCAAGATACTGACTTTTTAGTACAAATTTGAAATGCTCAAATAAAAAAAACACCTTTTAAATTTTCTATTATTAAATCATAATTTTTTTGGAATAAAATTGCTTGCAAATCTATTTTTCTCTCTATTTTTTACATAAGCATATCCTATACAACTAAAAACAAATGCACCTATTAAATTTACAAATAAATCCTTCATAGTATCATCTAAACCAATATCTAAATATCCGCCATTTATTGTTATTTCTTTTCCGTCTTTTGTCTTTATTGTTGTTGATTCAATATCATATATCTTTACTGGTTTATTTTCTTTTTTCTCATTTAAAGCAACAGAAGAAATTGATTTTACAATTGTATCTTTTTGCATATCAGTTTTTACCACTTGGTCACATGTAAATTCATAAAATTCCCAAACAACACCTACTGTCATTGAAAAGCAAAACGCAACAATTGCAACATATAATGGTGATAGATTAATACGTTTACTATTTTGGTTAAATAAATCTACAAGAGAAAAACCAATTCCTGCACATATAAATCCATTTAATGTATGCAAAATTGTATCCCAAAATGGTATTTTTTCATAAAAGTTATTTATTTCACCTAAAATAGCTGATGCAAATATAAAAATATATACTATTGACTCAAGTACATTTGGTAATTCTATCTTGTATTTATCTTCAATTAGTTTAGGTAATGTAAAAAGTAAAAGTGTTACTACGCAAAGGAATGCATTTCCCCACTCCCTTAAAAATAACTGAATTATTAGTGATACAATTACTAATATTCGCAAAACTAAATTTATTGTAATTCTTACTTTTTCTTTTGTTTGTGTGTTGTTTTTTTGATTATTCATCGATTTCTCCTAATATAAAAAATTTTTGTACATATTATTTTATTTTTTTGTTTTGCATTTGTATATTCCATATTATATTACATTTTATTGTGTTTTAGCAATATCTGATACAAAAAAAGAGGAGAAAATTTTTTCTCCTCCTTTTTAAGATTATTCGGAAATTTGATAAAGTTCGGCAACCACATTTCCATTTTCTTCATGAATTTTGATTTTTATCGGATAGTCTTTTGTGTTTATAAAAACAAAGTTCTTCCGATTTTTTTCTTTGTTGGACCATGCAACTGTTGCATCCATGCCTTTAGCAGCATATGACGACTGCAACGAATGGTGGTGAAGCTCTGTAGGGACTATATCAACCTGATAAATCAAATTATACACAGCGGTAGCAACCTGACATATCCCTCCGCCATATCCCATAGCAGATTTCTTGTTGATAATCACAGGTGCTTTCTTATACCCATTTTCCTTGCTGGCCTCACCAACAATTTCAAACCAATTAAATTCTTGGTTTGGTTGTAAAACTAATCCATCAATTTTAGAACATGCCAAAGACATATTGTAATCTCTGTCTTCTGATGATTCATGTTTTACAATACATGAAGAAATTAAAATTTCCTGAACTTTTTCTGTTGGTGTAGTATTGGTTACTGTTGTTTCAACATCGCCCTTCTCTACATCTTCTGTTTCTATATTTTCTTCAAATGTTTCTTTTTCACTATTTTTGGGTGCAACCACATAAATATTGTAAAAAGAAAAAATCAAGATAAATATTAAGAAACAAATAAAAGCAAAATTTAAAAACCCTTCATTCCGATTATCTCTTTTCATTCCTTGTCCTCCTTATTAGAACAAATAATTAATGAATACTTTTATATTATACCACAAAATTAGGTATTATGTAAATATAAAAAATATATATTTTTTCCTAATTTATGTAAGCTTCTTAGATTTTATCATAAAAATTTTATAGTAATATCTTAATTATCAAAAAAATCAACCAGATTTTCTCTGATTGATTTTTATATCTCATCTATTCTTAAAAAGTTCGAACAGATTCGTCGTTGGTGCG
>CACWHO010000015.1 GCA_902760765.1 uncultured Eubacteriales bacterium
ATAAAAATATAAATCAAATAAGGAAATCTCAAAAGTCATGAAATAAAATAAATTCATGATTTTAGTAAAAAGTTTTCCTACAAAAAATTTATGCTATCAAAATTTTATTAATTAATTGACAAAAATTTTTTTCTATAATATAATTATGATATCATAATATTATGATATCATAATTATTGGGGGTAAAATTATGGAAAAAGAAATTCCTACAAAGGAAAAAATAATGATACCAGTTAGAATTAGTGATCAGCTATATAAAAAAGTAAGGGCAAAAGTAAATAACAAAAAAGATGAAGATAGGGGATACAGCATAAATAAATATATTGCAGAACTAATCGAAGAGAACACAAAACAAATGTTCTAAAAACTATTGCAAAAAAATTTTTTTAGTGTATAATAAATTTGCAAGGAGGTAAAAAATGATAGCAACTAATCAAATTACTTTAAAAAAAGAACAAGTATTAAATATAAAGAAAAACATAGATGAAAAGTTATTTGAATTTTATGATTTACTAAATAAAGATACTTCACATATGAGTTCTAGTGACGATATTTGTACTCCAATGGAATGTGTAAAAAAAATGATAGATTATATTCCAGAAAACTTTTGGGAAAAGAATATAAAAGTTTTAGATCCTTGTGCTGGAAATGGAAATTTTGGAGCTTATTGTATGACAAAAACATCATTAAATAATATATGGTTTAATGAAATCAATGAAATTAGATATAATAATTGCAAAAACATTCTTAATCCTCAACATATGAGTAATAAAGACTTTTTTGCAATAACGGAAGGAAAATGGGACTTAATAATGGCTAATCCCCCTTACTCTGGAGGAGGAAATAAGAATAGAAGTTTATCAAACTCATTTATAGAGCATTCTATTGATTTGTTAAATAATGAAGGATATTTATGTTTTGTTACACCAAATAATTGGATGACATATAATAATAACAATACAACTTTATATAGATTATTAAATGAAGGTTCATTTGTTGTTATAGATAATGACGTGAAAAAATATTTTAAAGGGGTGGGATCTTCTTTTACAATTTTTATATGGCAAAAAGGTATACTATCAAATAAAACATATGTTGTAAATAACTACCTAAAAAAAGATGTACAAAAAGATATTGAAATATACAGAGATTTAAAATTTATTCCATTATATATATCACAAGAAGTTTTAGATATTATAAAAAAAGGCGTTGGAGAAGAGGAAAATCATAGATTTTTTTATAGATGTGATTTACACAATTTCACACAGAAAAAATATTTAAGTGATATACAAGATGAAGATTTTAAATATAAAACTATACATACAGCAAGGAAAACAAGATATGCAAGTAAGAAACAGGATATATATGATAAATGGAATATTATTATTCCACTTTCTACATATTATATACCACAAGTTATGAATAAAGTAAATGTTACTCAATCAGTTGGATATATTTCTTTTGATAGTGAAAAGGAAGCAGATGATTATTTAGACGTTATTGAAAAACCATGGAATAAATTAATAGTTCATTTAACTAGATATGGTAATTTTAATAATATAATGGTATTAAAACACTTAAATTTTGATAAAAATCTAACATTTACACAAAATGAAAAAACAGAAATAAATGAATTGATAAAAAATATTAAATATTAAGATAAAAAAATGATGTCATTAAGGCATCATTTTTTATCTTCTAAGTTTTGTTTGGACGTTTCCAAGAGGTTTTTGTCCATTAAACTGTTCCATATATTGATTAATTAATATGTATTCATATGCAAAGCATCTAGATGATGGAAAAACAGGAGATGTAATACCATACCATTTATAAGAAGTTGTATCATCAGGAAAATCTAATAAATATAAATTAAATTCTTTTCTTGTAGCTACAAGCGATTGTAAAATTCTATAATTTGTAGTGGAAGCAGATCCTGATTTTCTATAAGTAACAGTTCCACAGTTATAAGAATCTAATCTGTCACTAAAGGTATTTCTTGATGAACCAATTTTTATTATGTACTCTTTAGAATCAATTTGGCAGGTTAATATATAAACTATTCCAATAGAATTATAAAAAATATCTTTAGCATTTTGATTTGAAAAATTTATAGGGCTTATTTTTTCATTTGTCTTTGTTAAATTATCTTTATTTATAATCATTGGGTTAGCTTTTAATTTGCAAATATATTTAAAGTCGTTAACACCCTTAAATTTGAATTCTTTTAATAAAGGTTGTTCTAAAATATCATCAATATTAAATGGATTATCATTTGTATTTCTACTTGATAATATAATTTTTAAAGCTTCTATATAAGCATTTCCGCCTTTAGAAATGTAGTTCCCATCGCCGATTGGGTCACATATTTTTAATAACATATTTAATTGATCTTTACTTTTTATTTTTGACATCTTAAACCACCTCTTAAATTGATTATATAAAAAAATATTTTTTTTGACAAGATTAGTTATAATTTGTTGAAAAAAGTCTGATTAAATGATAATATATAAAAAAAGAGGGGGAATTTATATGGCAAAGAGCAAAGGAATAAGTGTAAATTATTTAAAAAATAAAGAACAATTAAATGACGAAATAAATTATAAAGATTTTAAGTATAAAAAATATTTTGAATTAGTATGTAAATTGATTCCAGATGTAGAAAATGAAACTTTAATAGTAAGGGCTATTAATGAAGAATTAACTAACAAAGAAGGAATTGTTTATGTGTTTGTAATAAATGGAAAGATTTTTAAAGTTGGTGAGAGTATTAATTCTATAAAAGATAGGGTACAGTCATATAATTGTGGAAAATTAGAATATAGATTAAAAGGGACATGTTCAACAACTAATTTTTATGTGTTACAAAGTTTACTTGCTATTGGAGAAGAAGTTGAAGTTTATGGATATTTTCCTGATTTACCAGAATATACAATATTTGGTGAAAAATATAAAAGTAGTAAATCAGCATCAAAAGTTGCTGAGAATTTAATAATCAGAGATTTTATTGAAGAATATAATAAAAAGCCAATAGGTTGTACCCAACAATAATTAATATAATATATTTTAATAAAAACAAAAGCAAAGTATAAATGTATAGATAATACAAGAGTATTTTGCTTTAATTATTTTATGGAAAGGAAAATGAAAGGGGAGATATAGTTTTATATTTAATATCATTAATGTTTATTGGAATAATGTTTTATTTATCTTATAGAGCAATAAAAAAAGCAGAAAGTTTAGCAGAAAAAATTACAGAGCTTATTATGGCAATGGTTATGTTTATATTTCTCGTAATATATTATTCTGATAGATATAATATTCCATCAAAACTAAATATGACTATGAACATAAATGCTCAAAATTGGCTTTCGTTCATAGGAAATTATGTTTCTGCGGTTATTAGTGCTATTATTGGAGCGTTAGTAGCAGTATGGTCAGCTATTTATCAGATAAAGAAGAATAATGAAGAAAACAATAGAAGAGATAAAGAAAATTTGAAAATTCAAAATATGCCAATTTTAAAATATGATATAAATACAGAAATAAAGGGAACAGGAGATTTAACAGAATTAATAGTTACTAATAAAGAAAATGAATTGGGGAATGTATATAATTTAAATATTATACTAAAAAATATAGGAATGAATAGTATAAAAAATATTATAATTGATTTTAAATCTTCGGTTATCAATAATTCTATATATAGATTACTAGGAAAAAATGCTGTAAATCCCATAGAAAAAGGTGAAGTAATTGAACTAAATAAATACTTTAGTCTAAAATCATTAGATAAGTACTATGAAATGTATATAGATATATATTATCAAGATGTTCTTTCTAATTGGTATAAACAAGAAGTACAAATAAATTATGGAGCATGTGATACTTTTAACAATGAAGGTTATAGAGGAAGCTTAACTTTTGAAGTTCAAAAAGAGGTCGAAATTAATGAAAATGAAATTGAGAAAAATATAGTATAAAATATTTTTATAAAAAAGGTGATATTATGAAAGAATTAATTAAAAAATATAATAATAAGCAATTTACAGTAAATATATATGATAAAGAATATAATGCAGTATTTAGAGGTGAAAATGATAAATTATATTTTGATGTTAATATAAAACAAGACAAAGAATTATCCAAAATTTGGAATAAAAGAGTAATAAAACTAATTAACGGCAAGTATAATGAGCATGATATAACATTTATAGAGCCTCATGTAAGTGCAATGTCTTATAAAACGATAACTTTTACGATTAATATATTTATAGATGGTTTCGAAATTGGAAAAAATATAAAAAATAAAAAAATTAGTAAATTTCTTTGTTCCTTTTCTGGAATTAATGAGTTTGACTTATCAAAGTATTATGAACAGGATATAGAACAAGATACGGTAAAGGCCTTATGTATGAATGATGAATATCTATTGGATTCTGGTAAATTAATATTTCACAGAACAAATAAAATTGCAAGTAGTTTAACTGGTATTAAAATAGATAAAATTAATGAATTTGAATTTGAGTATAATAAAAAAACAGATATATATGCAGCAATAAAAGATATATGGCATTTAAAAAATATTTTATGTATTTTTTCAATGAAAAACATTACTGTAAATACAATTACATTTTATACTAATAATAATAAAAGTGGAATAGTGTTTATGAATTATATAAATGAAGCAATAAAGAAATCTGAAAATGAAATAGTTGAACATATGGAAAATAGTTTTGTAATAAATTATAACAATATAAAAGATTGCTTTGGGCAAATAATAGAAAAATCTCAAGAATGTTTTGAAAATATTTTTCCAATTATAAGTATGTATATAGATTCTATAGAAAAAGAAATGCCAAAGTTAAATAAATTTTTAGCTTTTTGTCAAATGCTAGAATGTTTCTCAAGAGAATATGATGAAAGTGAAGCACATGCGTTAATGGTAAAAAAAGAACCAACTAAAGCAAATAATGACACAGAACTAAAATATAGAATCAATTCTTTAATAAAACGAGTTAATTATTTATTTAGATTTAAAACTAAAAGAATAACAAAGTTATCAGAAAAAATTGCAAAAGGAAGAAATTATTATATACATCATGATAAAACCAAAAAAAATAATGAATTAACACATGATGAACTATTTTATTATGGATATTTTTTGGAAGATATTTTACTTGCTAATATATATATGGAAATAGGAATTAATAAAAAGGTAATAAAAAAATCTTGTTTTAATAATTCTTTCTATTATAAAAATAATATATTATAAAGGCAGTATAACACTGCCTTTAATACTATTCCTCAAAACAACCCATAACTAACTGACTTCCATCTACAAATCCATTTCTATAGTATTTTTCATTCCAGTAATATAAGTAATCCATAAAATTCTTATCAAGTTGCTCTAGTTGTTTCTGAACATATTTCTGATTTTGTTTTGGTACATTCTTTAGTATTTTCTCTGCAATTTCATCAAAATAGATGCAGTATTTCTTATCTTGAGGAGACATTTCACAAAAAGCAGTTTCCTCTCTAAATTCTAACCATTCTTTTAATATATCATCTTCATTTACTTCTCTAAAATTAACCATATTTAATTCCTCCTACACATATATAATTTCATTAAAAACAATTTCTTCAGCAGTGTTCTTAAAGTTGTTCATTAATCCAACCCATTTTAGTTGATCTGTTCTTTTTAGTTCTTCATTAACATTATTTTCTTTAGCCATTTCTCTGACTGTTATATTTACTATGTGATTACATCTTTCATCAACGCCCTTTAGGTAACTAGATAGAGCTCCATTTATCATTAATTCAGTATATAAGCCTCGTTTATTCTCTTTAATATATTGTAATCTAGCTCTACCATATTTGCCTAAAACAACATTTTCTTGATTTTTTAACGCTAAATTAGGAATTAAATAATCTCCTTCTTTGTGATAAGTAATTTTTTTCATAATTAAAACCTCCAAAATAAATTTTTAGGTTTCCCATTTATATCCATTTTTTATTACGAACATCTGTGTAAAATTCTTGGGGAAATAATGGGGAAAAATTTTTCAAAAAAGTACAAAAAATTACACAAATGTTTGCTATGCCAAAAACCCCAAAGGTGGTAAAATACCAGTCAAAACCTTTGATTTCACTAAAGTACAAGAAACGGGCAGGTCGCTCTCATAATATGAGCCCATATTATGGGAGGTTCTTTCATAGGGCATATCCTGATACTACGCTTGTTAGTACTTATAGGTCAGATTGGCCATTTGTTTTAAAGGGAATTCAAGTTGGCAAAACTTATGATAGTGGTTACTATCGTGCTAAAGTAGAATGTTCAACGGATGGCAAAAACTTTAAAACAATAATTTCTGATACTGGAACAAATTCTATTTATGGTAGATGGTGTGTAAGCACAATCTCTGATGATACAGAATATTATTATTTGAGATGTACGAATCTTGAATATTATGGTTACTATAATGTGATGGCGATCCGTGCGTATGGAACTTTATATATGCCAGAAGAAGAATATCAAAAATATGAAACAGTTACTATATATGGAATATCTGCACTAAAACTAAAAGGAGCTGATTTCTAAAATTCTAAAATTTTTTGTAAAAAAGATATGTGCATTGTATTAAACTCAAAATTTGCACATATCTTTTTATATGTTGAAAACAGCTATAACATATTTAGCTAGGATTGGTATAAAATCCAAACTTTGAAATATTTATTAATAAGAAAGAGGTACAAAATGATTTCAAGTACAATATTAATAATAATTGGATTTATACTTTTATCAAAAGGAGCGGATTTCCTTGTTGATGGGGCAAGTGAAATAGCAAAAAAATTCCATATTCCAGAAATAGTAATAGGATTAACAATTGTTGCGGTAGGAACATCAATGCCAGAATTAGTTGTAAGTGTAACATCAAGTACTCAAGGACATTCTGACATTGCAATAGGGAATATAGTTGGTAGCAACATTGCAAATATGTTTTTTATATTGGGAATATGCTCAATAATAAAGCCATTAAAATTCAAAAAAGAGACAAGAGTTTTTGAGATGCCATTTACAATAATTGTAACAATAATACTTTTTATAATGTGTATTAATGGTAAAGAAAAAGTAATAACTCAAGGTGAAGGCATTTGTTTACTAATAATATGTGTTGGATTTATATTGTATAATTTGGCAATTTCTAAAATGACGGAAACAATTGACAACACAGAAAAAATAATTGAAATTACTATTGGAAAAAGCGAAGAAATAAAGTGGTATGAGTCTTTTTTTAAAATAATAATTGGTATATTATCCCTTAAAGTGGGAGGAGATTTTGTTGTTAACAATTGTGTTATAGTTGCAAGATTACTTGGTATAACAGAGCAAATGATAAGTTTGACAATTGTTGCTTTCAGCACAAGTTTACCAGAGCTAATTACATCTATTGTTGCAACTAAAAAGAATCAAACAGATATTGCAATTGGTAATATTTTAGGGTCACAAATATTCAATATTGTGTTAATAATTGGAGTTTCTGCAGCTTTAAATCCAATTAATTATTCTGCTTTATATAATTCAAATATTATTTTACTTATTGCTGGTTCATTTTTAATGTGGATATTCCCATACATTGGAAGAAAAAACAGAAAAATTAGAAATGAAATGACAAGAGCAGATGGCATTTTGTTCGTTGTTACATATATAATTTATTTAATTCAGGTTGTAAGATGTAAATGAAAGTTCATATTAAAATAAAAAAATATATTAAATGAATTAATATACAAGTCCTCTATTTGCATTTCGGTTTTCCTTTTTTTGAACTACTCTAATTTTTTGAATAGTTCGATCTTCTTCAAGTTTTTTATAAATTTTGAATATATTTTTTAAAATTTTATAATTAATTTCTAAATGTTAAATAAAAAATAACAAATCAATTGACAAAGGTAATAAACCAATATATAATTTAGACATAGGAGGTTATTATTATGGTAGCAATTTTAGTAATAGTTTTAATTTTAGTATTTGTATCAATAAGACAAGTGCAAGAATACCAAAGAGGAATTTTATTTGTAAAAGGTAAATTTAGCAGAATTCTTGAACCAGGATGGCATGTTATTTGGCCAATATTCTGCTCAATGACAAAAGTAGATGTAAGAACAAAGGCTGTTGACGTTCCTGAACAAGAAGCAATAACAAAAGATAATGTATCAATTAAAATAAATGCAGTTTTATATTATAAAATTTTTGATGCTGCAAAATCAGTTTTAGCAGTTGAAAATTATAATTATGCTGTAAGCCAATTAGCACAAACTACAATGAGAAATGTTGTTGGTAGTGTTACACTAGATGAATTATTAACAGAAAGAGAAAAATTAAGCGCACAAATCTGCAATATTGTAGATGAAGCAACAGACCCATGGGGCATTAAAGTTGAAAATGTTGAATTAAAAGATGTTTCTTTACCAGAAGAAATGAAGAGAGTAATTGCAAAAGTAGCAGAGGCTGAAAGAGAAAAAGAAGCTGTAATTACAAAGGCAAAAGGTGAAGTAGAAGCTTCTGAAAACTTAGCACATGCTGCATCAATTATGGGTGCAACACCAGGAGCATTACATTTAAGAACATTAGCAACATTAAATGATTTAAGTTCAGATCAATCAAACACGGTAATATTTGCTATTCCGATTGAAGGGTTAGAGGCATTAAAAGGAATCGCAAATGCAAACAAACAATAATTTAGAAATTAAAGGTTTATAACAATTTAAAGTGTTATAAATCTTTTTATATTATGTCTCATTGAACTTTAATTAAATATATGATATAAAATATAAAAATATAATTTTGAAAAAATCAAAGAAGGAACAGACATTTCAAAATGAAAATGTAGGTCTTCAATAACACAAGAAAGGAGAAAATTAAATGAAAGAAAAATGTTGTGGTTGTATAATAATAGATAATAATAAAGTACTTTTAGTACAGCAAAACCAAGAATTCTGGGGATTTCCAAAAGGACATGTTGAAGGTGACGAAACGAAGAAACAGCATTAAGAGAGGTAAAAGAAGAAACTAACCTTGATGTAAAAATATTAGGTAATAAAAAATATAAAATAGAATATGTTACAGATAAAGGAAATCCAAAAGAAGTTATATTCTTTCTTGCAAGTCCATTAAATAAAGATATAAAAAAGCAAGATGCAGAAATAAAAAATATAAAATGGTTGAGATTTGAAGATGCATTAAAAACAATTACTTATGACAATACAAGAGAACTTTTTAGAGAAGTTTTAAAAGAATTGTAATGTGATTAATATGTATTGCATAAGATAATTCAAAAATAATGGTTTATAGATAAACCCATAGAAAAATCTAAATAAAACATAAAGGAATTTAAAATTATGGATGAATGTAAAATTTCAAATTTATATGATTTAAATGAAACAATTGCAAAAAACATTTTTGATGGATTAACATATCCATGGGAAGCTTTACCTAAAATAGCTGACTTTATAATTGAATTAGGAAATACTTTAAGTGAAGATGAATACACAAAAATTGGAGATGATGTATGGGTTGCAAAATCTGCAACTGTTGCACCAACAGCATATATAAAAGGACCAGCAATAATAGGGAAAAATGCTGAGATAAGACATTGCGCATTTATTAGAGGAAAAGCCATTGTTGGAGAAGGGGCTGTTGTTGGAAATTCAACAGAATTAAAAAATGTAATTTTATTTAATAAAGTACAAGTTCCACATTATAATTATGTGGGAGATTCAATTTTAGGGTATAAAGCACATATGGGAGCAGGCTCAATTACATCAAATGTAAAATCAGATAAAAAATTAGTTGTTGTAAAAAATGATACAGAAAAAATAGAAACAGGTTTAAAAAAATTTGGTGCAATGATTGGTGATAATGTTGAAGTTGGATGTGGTTCAGTTTTAAATCCAGGTTCTGTAATTGGAAAAAACACAAACATATATCCATTATCATCAGTTAGAAAAGTTGTTCCAGCAAATAGTATTTACAAAAATCAAAATGAAATAGTTGAAAAATATTAAAATAAAAAATTTGTCGTTTAATGCGATGAAAAATACTTGCCAAATAATAAATTCAGTAGTAATATAAAAAGTACATTTAAAATTTTAAAAAGAGAGGGAGTATTTACTTTGAAAACATTTTATGGAGAAACATTTATTGATAGTGAAAAATTAGAGGAGGCAGGTATTGATTACCCAATAAAATATGAATATTTTAAACAGATAAATGATGATACAAATTTAAATGGAAAAGCAAAATTTGGAATACATATTGTAAAAAAGGAATATTTACCCAATAATGTTAAAGTAGAAACGAAAAATATAAAATATTTAACAAATGATGAAGAAAAAACAGATAGAATTTTAAAAATATTTAAAGAAAATCAAGTATCAATTATAAATTGTGAAGAAATAATTTATGAGTTACTAAAGAAAAAGTTAAGGGCAGATAACATTTAAACTATAAAGTTATTAAGAGATATTTGAACTTGAAAAAATAGAAAAAATACGCTAAAATATCCTAGAAAATAATTTGAAAATCTAAGGAGGACCTATGTCTGATAAATTAATAATTGTGGAATCACCAGCAAAGGCAACAACAATAAAAAAATTTTTGGGTGGAAACACAAAAGTTGTTGCATCAATGGGACATGTTAGAGATTTACCAAAATCAAAATTAGGTGTAGATATTGAACATGATTTTGAACCTGAATATATAAATATAAGGGGAAAAGGTGATTTAATAAAGTCATTAAAAAGTGAAAGTAAAAAAGCTAAAACTGTTTATCTTGCAACTGACCCTGATCGTGAAGGAGAAGCAATTGCATGGCATTTATCTAAAATACTTGAAGAAGATAAAGATAAAATAACCAGAGTTACATTTAACGAGATAACAAAATCAGCAGTTCAAAAAGCAATGCAAGAACCAAGAAATATAGATTTAAATGTTGTTGATGCACAACAAGCCAGAAGAGTTTTAGATAGAATTGTTGGTTATAAAATAAGCCCATTACTTTGGGAAAAAGTAAAAAGAGGATTATCTGCAGGAAGAGTCCAATCTGTTGCAGTTAAATTAATAGTTGATAGAGAAAATGAAATAGATAATTTTGTTCCACAAGAGTATTGGAACATCTATGTAAATTTAAAAGATGAGAAATCAAAACAAGATTTTGAAGCAAGATTATATGGAAAAAATGGTAAAAAAATTGAAATGAATTCAAAAAGTGATGTTGATACAATCTTATCAGAGCTAAAGAATTCAAAATATATAGTAACAGATGTTAAAAAAGGAGAAAGAAAGAGAACTCCAGCACCACCATTTACAACAAGTACAATGCAACAAGAAGCTTCAAGAAAATTAGGATTTACATTAAAGAAAACAATGTCAGTTGCGCAAGGATTATATGAAGGTGTTAAAATAACAGGAAGAGGTTCAGTTGGTTTAATTACATATATGAGAACAGACTCAACAAGAATCTCAGAAGAGGCAAGAGTTGCAGCCAAAAAACATATTGTTGGAACATATGGAGAAGGCTTTTATGAAAATAGATACTATAGAACAAGTAAAGATGCACAAGATGCACATGAAGGTATTAGACCAACATATGCAGAGTTGGAGCCAGAAAGCATAAAAGATGAATTGACAAAAGACCAATATAAATTATACAAATTGATTTATAATAGATTTATGGCAAGTCAAATGAAACCAGCTATTTATGATACCATGGCAGTAGATATAAAAGCAAATAATTATAATTTTAAAGCTAATGGGCAAAACCTTAAATTTAAAGGTTTTATGGTTTTATATGTTGAAGGAACTGACGAAAAAGAAGAACAAGAATATGCAATGTTACCAGAATTAGAAGAAAATCAGGAAGTCAAGTTAAATAAAATAGAGCCAAAACAAAGCTTTACAGAGCCACCAGCAAGGTATACAGAAGCAAGTTTAGTAAAAGCATTAGAGGAAAAAGGCATAGGTAGACCAAGTACATATTCACCAACAATTACAACAATTTTGGAAAGAAGATATATTGAAAAGGATAAAAAACAATTAGTCCCAACTGAACTTGGAAAAGTAGTAAATAAGCTTCTTACAGAGAATTTCTCAGATATCGTAAATGTAGAGTTTACTGCAAAAATAGAAAATGAATTTGATGAAATTGCAGAAGGAAAAGAACCATGGAAACAAGCAATTAGAGAATTTTATGGACCATTTGAAAAAGAATTGGAAGATGCAGAGAAAAAATTGGAACACGTTAAAATAAAAGATGAAGTTTCTGATGTTGTTTGTGATAAATGTGGTAGAATGATGGTTTATAAATATGGTAGGTTTGGAAAATTTTTGGCTTGTTCAGGATTCCCAGAATGTAAAAATACAAAACCTATAATTCAGACAATAGATGTTCCTTGCCCAGTTTGTGGTGGAAAAGTACAAGTTAGAAAGACAAAAAGAAGAAAAAATTATTATATTTGTGAGAATAACCCAAAATCTTGCAATTATATTTCATGGAATAAGCCTAAAGTAGGAGAAAAATGGGAACCTACAGAATTAAAAGAGAAAAC
>CACWHO010000016.1 GCA_902760765.1 uncultured Eubacteriales bacterium
GGAGTATTTACACAAATGAAATTCTTGTATAATAATTTATAATTTTTTACTAAATTTTCTTGATATTTTTACAAAGTTATTGTATTATATATAAGTAATAATATATGAATGTAGAAATCTTGCGAAAGGGGCAATAATAATGAAAAAAATCATAGCAATATTCACAATATTTGTTGCAACATTGAGTTGTTTTACTTTTTCATCAATGGTAAATGCTACTACATATGTTGATGATAACTTTGCAGAAAATCAAGTTATTGATGAAAAAACACAAAGCAAATTGATTGAAATCAAAGAAAAACAAACTAAGACATTACAAGATTATCAAGAAAAATACAATTCAAAGACATATGGAACTGTTGCATATATTTTAAATATTGTAAGAATATACAGTATTCCATTTTGCTTTATTGGAATTGTAATTGGAGCTATACATGAATACATAATAGGTATTAGAAAGCTAGATACTTTGGAAAAAGGTATGGGATTAATTGTAACTTTTGTTACATTATTAATTATTTGCCAAGTTTTACCATTAGCATTTGCAATGTTTGTAAAATTTGGGAGGGGGTAACAAATGAAAGTTTTATTTGCTGTAAGTAATGAGGAAATATCAGAATCAATTGTAAAAAAATATCAAAAAGAATATAAGGAGATAATATCTTATAAAAATGTTTATTACTTTAATGCAATTATAAAAGAATTACAAAAAGATAAAACATATGATAGAGTAATAATAAGTGAAGAGCTAGAGGCATTTGCAAATTCACAATATTCACAAATTGATAAATTTATATTTGATAAATTAGACTCAATTAGTGATGAAGCATCAAATTCAAAAGGTGACGATATTCCAATTATTTTAATATGTTCAGATAGAAGAGAAAAATCTGATGAAATGATAGTAAAATTATTTGGAATAGGAATTTATAATGCTTTATTAGGAACTGATAGAGATATTGAAAACGTATGTAAATTATTAAATAAACCACGTCTAAAAAAGGAAGCAAAAATTTATTACAAAATTGATAGTGAAGACGTAACATATCAATCAGAAGACGAAAATGATGTTAGTGAAGTTGAAATTCAAAACATTTTAGCACATTATAAAAGACTTGGAAAAGATGAGAAAAAATATGTAGAAAGTTTTGATAATATTGCATCACAATATAATGATGTTCAATTAAGGATTATATGCAAATTTTTGCCATTAAATGTTAGAGCTGTACTAGAAGAAAAATCACCAAAATATCAAGAAATTGTTTCATATAACAATAAAGTTTCAGATTCTTTAAGAAAAGTAGAAATAAAAAAAGAAGAAACAAACGGAACAAGTGAAAGATTATTAACAGTTCCTGATAATAAAAAAATATTTGCAGAGCCTGTTGTTATTCCTACAGCTGTTAATATTGAAAACAACAAAAAATTAACAAGAGCTAAGCCACAACCTACAAGTCAAAAAATTGAAGATATAGAAGATGAAGACTCTACTCTTGAACAAGAGAACGAAGAAGAAGTTAAAATAGTTGAAAAACCATCTGTAGAAGCACCAAGAAGAGGAAGAGGCAGACCTCGTAAAGAAAGACCTATTGATGAAGAAATAGATAATAAACCAAAAAGAGGAAGAGGCAGACCTCGTAAAAATCCTGTAGTTGAAGAAGACGAAGAATTAAATATGATGCCAGGTTTAGAAGAAGACAATTCAGCAACATTACCTGGATTTGAAGAAAATGATGATGTGGCAACACTACCAGGATTTGAAGATTCAAAAGAATCTGATTATGAAAGTAAAAAAGATGATGCTTATGTAATGCCAGGTGTAGAAGAACAAGATGATGAACCACTATTATCAAAACTAAACAAAATTGAAAGCCAACCAGTAAATACAAATAAAGTACCAGAATTTACTGGAATGAATAATGTTCAAAAAGTTAATGATTTAAGTAATATTCAAGACGTTGATATTTCAAGATTATTAACAGCAGACAAAAAAATAGCATGCTTTGTTGGTACAAGTAAGAATGGAACTTCATTCATTGTAAACAATTTAGCAGATATCACATCAAAAAATGGAATAGATACTGCTATACTAGACACAACAAAAAATAGAAATTCATATTACATTTATACTAAAAATGAGGAAGAACTTAGAACAGTTGCAATGAATAGTATAAAAAATCTAGTAAATGGACAGGCAGAGGGAATTCAAGTAAACAAAAATTTAACTGTTTATACTGCATTACCAGATGATGAAGATGGAATAGAAAATGCCGGATTAATTTTAGAGACATTATTAAAAAAGCATTCATTAATATTAATTGATTGTGATTTTGAAACACCAATTACATATTTTGAAAAAACTCAAGAAATTTATCTAGTACAAAGCTATGATATACTTACAATTCAGCCATTAACCGCATTCTTGAGAGAACTAAAATCAAAAAATGTATTAGATGAAGGAAAGTTAAGAATAATATTAAATAAAGCATTAAGACTTAGAGGTATTTCAGACAAAACAATAATAGGTGGAATGGCATATTATAATGACCCTGCAATGTCATTTATGACAGAACTATTTGACAAAAATACTATAAAATATATAGTTATGCCTTTTAATGAAGAAGCATATACAAGATATTTAGGAAATGTAATAAATTGTGAAATTTCTACAAAGGGATTTCCAAAGGATATAGCACAAGTATTTACAGAATTATCAAATGTTATATATCCTGTAGCTTCAGGAAAAAATACTTATACACCACCTGCATTAAATAACAATACAAATAATGGATTTTCAGCAAGTATTAACTCAACATTAGATGAAATGAGAAAGAAATTTTAATAGGAGGAATTATTGTGACAATATTAATAATAATGGTAGTAATATTAGTAGTAGCCATAATTGGATTAATAATCTATAATGCAAACATACATAAAAAAGTTTTAACATATAGAAATATTAATCAAAAAATAACAAATTTATCAGTTGTTCAAGATTTTATGAGTGCTATTGGTGAAACATCATCAGTTGATGAAAAAATAAAGAAAATAAATGACATACTCATTGAAAAATATGAAATTAAATATTCTACTATTGTTGTATTCAATGGTGCCGAGTATGAAATAAAAGCTTCAAATGTTGATAAAGTACATTGGGAATCATTACGTACACTACAAGATGTTGATTTATTTAAAGATAGCATAGCACAGGCAATTCCTAAATATGTTACAGTAAATAATGACCAAGAAAGATTACCATATCAAAAAATGGAATTTGGAAGAGCAAAATCAGCTATATTCTTCCCATTATATATAGACAATGTATATATAGGATATTGGATTATAGAAAGTGGAACACCACATGATTTTGATAATGTAGATACAACAGTTTTGGAAGTTATAAAAGACAATATAGTTTCTGTTTTAAAAACAGTAGTACATCAAAAAACACTTGAATCTATTGTAAGAAAAGATTTATTCTCTGGATTGTACTCAGAAGAATACTTATATGGAGAGGGCAAAAAAGTAATAGACCAATACACAACATCAACAATTTGTATGTTTAAAATTACAAATCTAGAAGAAATAAACGAAAAGTATTGCAGAGAATTAGGAAATGAAATTATTACAAAAATCAGTGAATATGTAAAATCAAATATATCAGACCAATATATATTTGTAAGATATATGGGACCAAAATTTGTAATTGCTTTTTCAGGTGTTGAAATAAATGGAGTTGCAGATTTTATAAATGACTTAAAGGAAAATATAGAAAAAACAGAAGTTGTATTACCAGAAAATGAAAAAATGAAAGCATATCCTAAATTAAATTTTGCAATATCAACATATTATAAAGGAACAGGACTTGAAGAAGTGTTGAAAAAGCAAGAAGAATATTTGGATAAATGTGACACAAAAGAAAATGATATTACAAATATTTAAAAAAGGAGGGTACGATTATGGATTTAGATAAAACAATGAATTTTCAAATTGAAAAAGAAGAAAATACAAAAACAAGAGAAATTTTGAAAGATGTATATAATTCTCTTTCAGAAAAAGGTTATAATCCAATTAATCAAATAGTAGGATATATATTATCAGGAGACCCAACATATATAACAAGTTATAATGATGCTAGGAGCAAAATAAGAACAATAGAAAGAGATGAATTACTAGAAAAAATGGTTAGAGACTACATAGGATTAGGACCAGAAGAGTAGTAATTTAAGGAAAAATATGAGAAAATTAGGAATAGATTATGGTGATGCAAGAGTTGGAATTGCAATAACAGACCCATTAAATATAACTGTACAAGGGCTAGAAACAATACAAAGAAATGGCTCAGATAAAATTGTACTAAAAAGAATAGATGAAATACTTGAAGAATATGAGGTAGATACAATAGTTGTAGGAATGCCTTATAATCTTAAAGGTGAAAAAACTGTTAGAGCTGAAAAAACAGAAGAATTTATACATAAGCTAAAATGTAAATATAATAAAATAAAAATAGACACAATGGATGAAAGATTAACAACTGTTTCTGCTCATAAAACAATGAATCTATTAAATGTAAATAAGTATAAAAAAAGAGATATTGTAGATACTATTTCTGCAGTTTATATTTTAGAAACATATTTAAATAAAAATAAATAAAAAAATAGTTGCAATATTTTTAAAAATAAGTTATTATAATTAAGATGTTTATAAAAAGAAAGGAGAAAAAGATGGACGAAAATTTAGAGGGAGAAGATTTAGATAACATTGTAATTTTAAATGATGAAGATGGAAACGAAGTTAAATTTGAATTCTTAGATATAGTTGAATTAGACGACGAACAATATGTTGTCCTATTACCTGTAACAGAAGATGATGAAGAAGATGAAGGAGAAGTTGTAATACTAAAAGTTGAAGACAATGATGACGAAAATTCAGATGAAGAATCATATGTCAGTGTTGATAGTGAAGAAACATTAAATAAAGTATTTGAAATATTTAAAGAAAAATTCAAAGATGATTTTGATTTTGTAGATTAAAAAAGAAAGATGGAATATTTTAAATATTCCATCTTTTTAAAATTTAACAATATATAAATAAAAATTTTAAGATATTATGAAATTTTATAATCAAGTAATTTATAAAAGAATTATTTAAAAAGTTGAAGGGAATGAAATAAATGAAAAAATTTTCAACATATTTACTAGTAATGTTAATGATAGTATTTTGGATTGTTAGAATAATTGTAACAATATCATCAGAACTTGGAAAAAGTTTTATGGATATGGTACCAATGAATAGCACATTTGAAATAGTCATTTTATTTGCAACATTATTATGCTTAATTTTAGTTGTAAAAAGGAATCTATTTGGAAGCCTATTATATCTTGCATTACACGCTATATATTTTGGTGGAGATGTAACAAAAAAGTTAGCAATGATTTCAACTGGAACACAATTATCATTTTCTGATTATACACAATTTATATTTTCTATTATAGGAATAATATTACCAATTGCGGTTTTAATAGACTTATTATTAGATGAAAGCAGAAAAGAAAATCCACATGATAAGAAAACAGACTGGTTTTATAATAATAAAGAGTTTGATAGAAAATTAGATGATAGGGCAGACAAAAATAATTATAGAATGTATTAAAAATAAATTGTAAAATGATGAAATTCTTTGACAATGGCTTTGTTATATGCTAAAATTAGACATATTTTATTAGGAGGAAAGCAAAAATGAACAACGATGAAATAATAAAAATAATAAAAAGGAAAGCAGTACAAATTTTTAATGAAGAAGATTTAGATAAAAAATTAAAAAGTGGAAAAAAGCTAATAATAAAATTAGGAGCTGACCCATCAAGGCCAGATTTACACATAGGACATACTGTAGTTTTAAGAGTTTTAAAACAATTCCAAGATATGGGACATGAAGTAGTATTTGTAGTTGGAGATTTTACAGGAATGATAGGTGACCCATCAGGAAAAAGTAAAACAAGACCATCACTTACATTTGAACAAACAAGAAAATCAGCAGAAACATATTTAGAACAAGCAACAAAAATACTAGATAAAAACAAAACAAGAATAGAATTCAACTCAACTTGGCTTTCAAAAATGACATTTGAAGATGTTATTAAACTTGCTAGTAAATATACAGTTGCAAGAATAATGGAAAGAGACGACTTTAAAAATAGATTTGAAAATAATTTACCATTATCAATGCATGAACTATTATACCCATTAATGCAAGGATATGACTCAGTTGCACTACATGCAGATATTGAAATTGGTGGAACAGACCAAACATTTAACTTATTGGTAGGCAGAGAATTACAAAAAGACTATGACCAAGAAAGTCAGGTAGTTATGACATTCCCACTACTTGTTGGACTAGATGGAAAAGAGAAAATGAGTAAATCATTAGACAATTATATTGGAATTACAGATTCTGCATTTGATAAATTTAAAAAAGTAATGACAATTCCAGATGATGTTTTAAAACAATATTTTGATTTAACAACAGACTTATCAACAGATGAAATTGACAAAATAATGAGTGGTGATATTAGAGAAGCACATATGTTATATGCAAAAGAATTAATAAAAATGTATAATGATGAAAATGAATTTGAAGAAGCCAAAAATCAATATTTAAATGTTGCAAAAGGTGGAATACCAGATGATATAGAAACACAAAAAATAGAAGAAAATGAAATAAATATTTGTGATTTACTTATAAAAACTGGATTTGCATCATCAAAAGGAGAAGCAAGAAGAATGATAGCTGGAAAAGGTGTAAAAATAGATGGAAACATAGTTTTAGATGCAAATGAAATTATAAAAATTGAAAATGGAATAATTCTACAATTTGGAAAAAATAAATTTAAGAAAGTTTGCAAAAAATAATTTAAAAATGTAAAAATCTCAATTCAAAAATTAAAACAAAAATATAAAAGATAAATTAAGTAAAATAATTGTTGAATAATAAAGAAAAATATGATATTATACGAATGTGAAAACATTAAAAATCCTTTTTTTATTGCAAAATGAAATATAACACGAAGAAATAATTTTTGAAAGGAGAATACTAATGAGAAACATTATAAAAATATTCCGAAATATGTTTAAAGATGAGCTCAATATTAAAAAGATAGATGTAGATTTACCAATTATCTATAATATTGCTAAAAGAGCAGGTTTCAAACTGAAAAGAAATGAGAAGAACGATAACGAGTACTTAAGAGTTGTAGAAAGAAAAACACAGGTAGTTGTACTTTCTACAACTCAAAAAAAGGTCAAAAGGGCAAAATTTGCATGCCTTTCTGATATTCATGCAGGAGCAAAAGGCATAGACATAAACAAATTAAAAGCCTTTTTAAACAAATGCAAAAAAGTAAAAATCCGGTACTTGTTTATTGCTGGAGATTTATTTGAAGGCTGCAATATGTTTGCAAATCATGAAAATATTTTGGAAGAAAATACTCCAGAAGGGCAAGCAAGAATATTGTTTAATGAATTAAAAGATTATAATTTTCATGTAATTTTTATCAATGGAAACCATGACTATTCATTTGAAACAAATCATCAGGCAAACCCCAATAGGATTCTTGCAGATATGTTAATGAATGCAAAGAAAAAAGTATCTTACATAGACTCATTTTATGGAGATGCTGTAATTGAGAACATTGGAATACGACTTGTACATTTAGACGATTCGTATGCAAATACTAGAGAATACCCTTGTGTTAAATACGCAAAAGAACAAATTAATGCAAGAGATTATACTCAGAATCCTGATACTGGAGAAATGTACAAGTTGCATGTTGTGATTTCAGGTCATATTCATCGGCATGAAATTTATCAATATAAGGAAGTACTTGTTTTTCAACCAGGGTCTATAAAAGAAAAGGATTTGGACCAAGAAAAACGAATAGGTTTTATTGTAAGAATTACAGTAGAAGGTGAAATATTGAAGGAATATAATATAAGTTAAGTGTGGATGTTATAAGTACAATTTAATAAATTATGTGCTTATAACATTTTTAATATAATTATTAAAATAATAAATAAGTATAGAGAAAATAAAAAATGTTGGAAAGTGGTGAAAATAAAAATGGAAAATAATGCAAATATAAATTGCGAAGAATGGGCAAATGCAAAACTTCCTTAAAGTGTTCAAAAATGAACACTTTACAAATTTTTCATCTTTCGTATTTTAATAAAATTGAATATAAACCCGTCGAATTCGATGGATTAAAAAACGAAAAGGAAAGGATTTATTATAAT
>CACWHO010000017.1 GCA_902760765.1 uncultured Eubacteriales bacterium
AAAAACAAGATTAATAAAATAGGAATAACACCTGATGAAGAAGTAGAATTGCCAGAAGAATTACAAAATTCATTAGAAATTGAAGAAAGTAAAGATACACAATTACAAAAGGCAATTGAACTTTTAAAATAAAAGTATTAAAATATAGAAAATCTTTTAAAAACGGATATATAATGTTAAATAATTTATAAAAAATAGAAAGTAAAAAATTTAAATAGAAGGGATATACGTAAAATGAATTTAGCAAATAAACTAACAATTTTTAGAATAATACTTGTTCCTGTTATGGTAATAGTTTCATTTTTTAAAACAGATGTAACAGTTTTAGGAATACCATTAACATATTTGATAATGGATTTAATATTTATAATTGCATCTATAACAGACAAATTAGATGGATATATTGCAAGAAGCAGAAACGAAGTAACAACATTTGGAAAATTTTTAGACCCAATAGCAGATAAAATTCTAGTACTAACAGCATTTATATTACTTTTAGATGCAGGGAAAATACCTGCATGGATACCAATTATAGTATTAATTAGAGAATTAGTAATATCTGGATATAGACTAATTGCAGTAGAAAAAGGTGGTAAAGTAATTGCAGCATCAATTTGGGGAAAATTAAAAACAGTAACTCAAATGTGTGCAATAATACTAGCATTTTTAGATACAAATAATTTTTGGGATTGCTTTAGAGGAACATTAACAGGATTCCCATTAGTATTAAATTTTATAGTTACAATATTGATGATAATTCAAGTAATTGCAACAATTTTCTCTGGATGCAATTATTTAAAAGGAAGCAAAGAATTATTGAAAGATTAATTAATATTTGAATACTTGTAATTACGTAATATAAATAAGGCTTGCAAAAAAATACTTGACAAATTTTACAATCTGTCTTATTATATAACTTGCTTTAACAAATATTATAAGCACGAAAGGAATGATTACTATGGAGGAGAAAGAAGTAATTTTAACACAAGAAGGATATGATAAATTAGATAATGAATTAACATATCTTAAAACAGAAAAAAGAGCTGAAATAGCAGATAGAATAAAAGTTGCATTAGGATTTGGAGACTTATCTGAAAACTCTGAATATGATGAAGCAAAAAATGCACAAGCTGAAAATGAAATAAAAATAGCAGAATTAGAAAATAAATTAAGACATGCTAAAATAATAGATGAAAAAGAAATTGATACAACAACAGTACAAATTGGAAATACAGTAAAAGTACTAGATATGGAATTTGATGAAAAAGTAGAATACACAATTGTTGGTTCAACAGAAGTTAATTTAGCAGAAAATAAAATATCAAATGAATCTCCATTAGGCTCAGCACTTTTAGGAGCAAAGAAAAACCAAATAGTAGAAGTAAAAGCACCAGCAGGAATAATGAAATATAAAATTTTAAGTATAACAAAATAAGAGAGGTAAAAAATGTCAACACCACATAATAGCGCAAATGTGGGCGATTTTGCAAAAACTGTTATAATGCCTGGGGACCCACTTCGTGCAAAATACATTGTAGAAAAATTTTTTGATGATTATAAATTGATAAATAGTGTTAGAGGAATGTATGCATATACAGGTCATTATAAAGGACAACCTTTAAGCGTTATGGCACATGGTATGGGAATTCCAAGCATGGGAATTTATAGTTATGAGTTATTCAAAATTTATGATGTAGAAAATATTATAAGAATAGGCTCTTGTGGAGGATACAATAAAGATTTAAAAATATTTGACATTATTTTGAGTGAAAATGTATATTCAGAGAGCAATTATGCATTAACACTTAATAATGATAATTGCCATATTGTTTCTGCAGATTCTGAACTTAATTTATTAATTGATAAAACAGCAAAAAAACAAAATATTAGGCTAATTAAAGGCAATACAGCGTCTACAGATTGCTTTGACTTATATATGACAGATGTAAATAGATTTTTAGAAAGATTGCCACAAAACTTTAACCCTGTTTCTGTTGAAATGGAAGCATTTGCTTTATTTTATAATGCAAAATTATTAAACAAAAAGGCAGCTTGTTTAATGAGTGTTGTGGATTCAAAATATTTTGAAAATGTTGCTACTGCAGAAGAAAGACAAACAGGTTTAAATAACATGATTAAACTTGCACTTGACTCTGCAATAAATATAAAAAACTATTGAAAAAAATAAAAAATAAATATATAATATGATTACAAAAGTTCAAAAAGAGAAGGGAGTAATTTTTATGGAAACAAAAATTATAGGTAAAGAACTAAAGATAACAGATGCATTAAATGATTATGTAGAAAAAAAGTTAGAAAGAATTGATAAATATTTTGAAGATGCAAAGGCTGACGTTACTTTAAAAACAGAAAAAAATATACAAAAGGCTGAAATTTGTGTTTTAGCAAATGGAGAAAGATTTAGAGCAGAAGTAGAAGATAAAGATATGTATGCCTCAATAGACAAGGATATAGATATACTTGAAGGACAAATCAGAAAATTCAAGACAAAAAGAGAAAAAGCAATGAGAGATGGCTCATTAAAAGCATTTGAACCAGCAACAGACCATGTTGCAGAAATAACAAATGAAATAATAAAAACATCATATTATGAAATAAAACCAATAACACCAGAAGACGCAGTACTTGAATTACAAGAACATCCAACACACAACTTTTTAGCATTTATAAATGTTGAAACAGGAAAAGTTTGCGTAATTCATAAATTAAAAGATGGAAAAAATTATGGTTTAGTAGAACCAGAAGCATAATTAAAATTTAAGTTGAGGCATAACAAAATTATGCCTCTTTTCTAAATAAAATGGAAAGGACTGAAGTTTTATGAAAGCAAAAGAAGAAAAAGGGGCAATAACTTTATTTACTGTTGTTAGCATATTATTTTTCTCAATTGTTTTAATGGGATTATATGCAAGTTCAAGTAATAAAGTAAGAAAACAACAATCAGAAATATCAACAATTCAAAGTAGATATTCAACTGAAAATATTGATGATGCATACAATAGAGAAGTTTATGAAAATGTTGATAATACAATGTAAAATATAAATTATAATTTTATATTTGAGTTTTGATAAAAGGGGTAAAAATATTTTATTTTTTAAAGTTCAAGGCGTAGCGAAGCGGTAGGAATGACCCTAGATAATATTTGAACAAAAAATAAAATATTTTTACCCCTTTTACCAAAACTTAAAACAATAATATAAATTTATTTTTTAATTAGAAAAATTAAAAGGCAGGAAATCATATCCTGCCTTTACTTTATGTAAAAACAAAATATAACTTTCTACCTTTAATCATAAAGAATAAAATTCTTTCAGTCTATCAAAAAACGTTACAACAAATCTTATTTCATATTGTTTTCAACTTGTTGTATCATTTTCTTAACCATGTTACCACCAATTCTACCAGCATCTCTAGCAGAAATGTCACCATTATATCCTTCTTTTAAATTAACACCAACTTCACTAGCAACTTCATATTTGAATTTATCTAATGCGTTTCTAGCTTCTGGAACTAATTTTCTGTTTGAGTTATTTGTCATCTTTGTTCACCTCCTGCAAATATAATTCATTGAAAAAACATTTGCTTTTAAATTTACATTACTGAGAAAAAACTCATTTCAAATTTAATTCGAAAAAAACAATTGCTTTTTCTAATACTATCATTTGCAAAATTGAAAATAATAAACAGGAAATTTTTTCAAAAATTTAAATAAAATTTTTATAAATAAAAACAAAAAAACAACAAAAAATAAAATAATAAAAATCAAATATGAAAAAAAAATATATAAAAATAAGACAAAAAGTAGATAAAAAATTGAATAAAAAACAAGGTAAAAACAAAATATTACAAAAAAATTACAACACAATTAATTTTAGATTACAACCAATATATTCTATTGAATAAAGAACATTAATGTTGTAAAATAATAAAGAAGGATATATAAAAAGGAGGAATTTGTTATGGCAACAAATCCAATGCAAAGAAAAGCAAGAAATTCATTTTTATTAGGAGTTTTAATCACATTAGTAATAGCAGGTGTTATTATTGCGTTATTATTGATGCAATTAAAACAATATAAAGAAGACGAAGCAAAAAGAACAGCAAATAATGTAAAAATAACAGTTTTAAAAGAAGATGTTAAATCAGGCGAAGTAATTAGCGGAGATATGTTTAAAGAAATAGAAGTTGATAAAACATTAATACCAAGTGATGCAGTTACCAAAGATACAATTAGCGGTGCAGAAAGTGATATGATTGCAAAAGTTAATTTATCAAAAAATACTGTAATTACAACAGATATGGTAGAAGCATCTGATGAACAAACAACAGATGATTTAAGAAAAGTTGAATACAATGTATTTACATTACCATCTCAACTTCAAACAGATGATTATGTTGATATTAGACTATCAATGCCTACAGGACAAGATTACATAGTTGTATCAAAGAAAAGAGTTGAAATTCCACAAATAAATGGAGTTGACTCTGAAAATACAGTTTGGCTAAACTTAAATGAAGGAGAAATTTTATCATTAAATAGTGCAATTGTAGATGCATACCAAACTGTTGGGGCACAATTAAAATTAACTACATATATAGAAGCAGGATACCAAAAAGCTGCAACACCAACATATACACCTTCAGCACAAGTTGCACAATTAATAAGAGACAACCCAAATATAGTAACAGAAGCAAAAAATGCACTTCTTACAAGATATGTTGCAAACAGCGAAAGAGTTAGAGGAAACATAGATTCTGCAATAAGCAACAGTGGAGAAGAAGGTCAACAAAACTTACAAACAAAAGTACAAGAAAGCATTTCAAATTCTAAAGAACAAAGACAAAAGTACCTAGAATCATTAGGTGCAACAGAATAGTAAAGGAGATTTATACTTATGAAAAGAATTGGATTTATTGGTGTGTATGATAAAACAGATATGATTCTATATTTAGCCAAAATATTAACAATAATGGGTAAAAAAGTAATTTTAGTAGATTCTACAATAAATCAAAAAGCAAAATATATTGTGCCTACAATAGACCCAACAATTTCATATATAACATCATTTGAAGACATAGATGTAGCAGTTGGATTTAAGAATTTTGAAGAAATAAGAAAATATGTAGGAACTGAAAAAGATTTACCATATGATATAGCTTTAATAGATGCAGACGTACCAGAGAGAATTCAAGAATTTGCATTAGAAACTGCAGATAAGAACTATTTTGTTACATCATTCGATATATACTCTTTAAAAAAAGGAGTAGAATTGCTTAATAATTTAAAAGACAAAATAAATTTAACAAAAGTTTACTTTGCAAAAGAAGTTTTAAAAGAAGAAGATGACTACTTAAATTTCTTATCTTCAGAAGCTAATGTAGAATGGGATGAAGAAAGAATATACTATCCATTAGAAAATGGAGATTTTAGTGTTATAACAGAAAATCAAAGAGTAGAAAAAATCAAATTTAGAAAATTGAGTGCACAATATAAAGACTGTTTAGATATTATGGCACAAGAAATTTTAGGAGATAAGAACGATTCAAATGTAAGAAAAGCTATAAAAATTATAGAAAAAGGAGCTTAAAAATGGCAATTATTACTTTTATAAATAATGGTCAAGAAGAGACAGGAAAAACATTGTCACTTGTTGCTATTGCAACAAACATGGCAATTGAAGATAATAATAGAATATTAATTGTTTCTACAACATCAAAAAGAGATAAAATTAGAGATTGTTTTTTTGGAGTAGATGAAACAAAAAAAGTCAAAATGGGACTTTTTAGTGACAACAAAAAGAGAATTGATAATGAAAATGGTATTGAAGGAATTGCAAAAATAGTTAGAAGTAATAAACTTACACCTGAAATTATAACAAACTATACCAGAGTTATATTTAAGGATAGACTAGAAGTAATTTTAGGAACAGAAAAAAAATTCACAGAAGATGATGAAATAACAGAAGAAGACATAGAAGAAGAATACTTTAACCTTATAAATGTTGCAAACATGTATTATGACAAAGTATTTGTTGATTTGGATGACAATTTAAGTGAAGAAACAAGAGAAAAAATATGTAAAATATCTAACTTAATAATTGTAAGTACAAGTCAAAATCTTACAAGTTTAGAAAAATTAAAAAAAGAAAAAGAAACAAACGAAATATTAAAATCACCAAAATCGCTAATACTTATTGGTAGATATGATAGATATTCAAAATATAATACAAAAAATATCACAAGATACTTAGAAGAAAAAAACCAAGTATTAACAGTACCATATAATACATTATATTTTGAAGCATCAAATGAATCTTCTGTACCAGATTTATTTTTAAGATTTAGAAGATTAAATGACCCATTTGACAGAAATACAATGTTTATTGATGAAGTAAAAAGAACATCAGAGAACATAAAATATAGATTACAAGAATTACAAGCAAGAATATAATTAATTTAAAAACATAGGAAGGAGAATATCAAATGACAATTACAAATTTATTGTTAACATTAGTTGTTTTAGTAATTGCATTCGTTTCAATATATTATTATCTAAAAAAGAAAAAAGAAGCACCTACTGAAAATGTTGTAAATGTCGATGATAAAACATATACACTAGAAATGATGCAACAATTTGTTAAAAAGAGACTTGATGAAATAACAAAAGTTAACTTATATGATATTGGTCTTTCAGAAGAAGAGTTAAAAAGAAGAAAAAATAAAAAATATGAATTGAAAAAAGCTTTAAAAGGCTGTACATATGGTGACACAAATGATAAAAAATACGTAAAAGAATTGATTTTTGACTTACTTTCAAAAGAATATGGAGTAACAGAAGCAAATATATCAAAAGCAATTCCATTTGATGTACCATCACTTTTAACAGCACAAGATAAATTTGACATTCTTCTTTATATGTACAAAAAAGATTTTGGATATGAAGCATTAACAGAGATAATAAACAAATATCATTTGGCTGAATTAAAATATGTTGATGGAGAAACAAAACCTTCTTATGTAATAACAAAAGAAGAAATTGAAGATATATATGAAAAAGAAAATTTACAATTAGATTTTAATGATAAACTATCAGTTGTAGTTCAAAGAATATACCAACATTACAAAGGCTATAGTAGTATAGACGAAGTAAGAGATATGAACATAGATGGTATATCTGGTGGTGTATCTGGACTTCCAGAAGGATTTTTAAGCCAAGTTGCACAAACCTCAGATGCAGACTACATAGCACAAATTTCTGAACATAAAGTACCAAGAGCTTGTGATAGTATATGGATATTCTTCCATGGTGTATCTATAAGACTTGCATTTTTAAGCTTTGGTTCAGAAGCAGAATTAAAAAGAGTGTGCCAAAATATTTACAAATATAATAACCCAGGACAATTATCAGACACAAATGGCTACAAAATCAATGAAATGAAAGATGGTTCTCGTGTCGTTGTTGTTAGACCATCATTCTCAGAAACATGGGCATTCTTTGTAAGAAAGTTCGATGTTAAACGTTCAACACTTGAACAATGGTTTAAAGGAGAACCAGGTTCAGATGATGCAATTGAATTATTAAAATACCTTGTAAAAGGAGCAAGAATTATATCAATTACTGGTGAGCAGGGTTGTGGTAAAACAACAATGCTTATGGGTATGATTGAAAACATATATGAAACAATGAACATCCGTGTACAGGAAACTGCATTCGAATTACACTTAAGAAAAATATATCCAACAAGAAATATTTTAACATTCCGTGAAACAGAAACAATTTCTGGACAGGAAGGTTTGGATGTTCAAAAGAAAACAGATGGTTCTGTTAATATCATCGGTGAGGTTGCAACAGACCCCGTAGCTGCATGGATGATTCAGGCAGCCCAAGTTGCATCAAAATTTACATTATTTACTCACCACGCAAAAACTTTTCCAAACTTAGTAACAGCTCTAAGAAACTCAATGCTTAGAATTGGACAGTTCAATAACGAAAAAACAGCAGAAGAGCAAGTTGTACAAGTATTAAACTTTGATATACACTTAGCAAAAGACTTTAGAGGAAAGAGATTTGTAGAAAGAATTACAGAATGTATACCACTTGAAGAAAAAAATGAGTATACATATGACCATAGAAAAGAAAAAACATTAGAAGGAAAATTTGATAAATTTTTCGATAATGCAACACATTATTTTGAAAATGTAACAGATAGACAACTTTATACATATAGAAACATACTTGAATATGTAGATGGAGAATAT
>CACWHO010000018.1 GCA_902760765.1 uncultured Eubacteriales bacterium
TCTAAATCAACATTCATTCCATTTTCCTTAGCAAGTTCTTTTGTTACTTCTGGTGGAAAGCCATATGTATCATATAATTTAAATACAATATCTCCATCAATTTCATTTTTACCATTTTGCTTTGCATAGTTCATTGCCTTATTAAATTCTTTTTCTCCATGGCTTAATGTTTTAACAAATTTATCTTTTTCTTCAATAATAACTGATTTTATTGGCTCTTTATTTGCAATTAATTCTGGGTACATTTCTTTTAATGTTTCTACATTCAAATCAACCAAATTTGATATTTCATTTAAATCAATTTGTAATTTGTTCATATGTCTAACCATTCTACGAATTAATCTTCTTAAGACATATCCTCTATCAACATTACTTGGTCTACCACCATCACAAATTATCATCATACTTGAACGTAAATGTTCTGCAACAATTCTTCTACTTTCTATAATATCGACTTTTTCAATTTCCACAAGTTTATCCATTATTGGTTTAAAGATTTCAGTATCAAATGGTGTTTCTTTTCCTTGTAGTAACATTGTCATCCTTTCAAGTCCAAGCCCTGTATCTACGTTTCTTTGTGCTAACTTTGAAAGTTTTCCATCCTTGTCTTTAAAATACTCCATAAATACGTTATTCCAAATTTCAACATATTTGCCACAATCACAACTTGGATTGCAATCTGGTGAACATGCAGGTTTTCCTGTATCATAAAACATTTCTGTATCTGGTCCACAAGGTCCTTCTTCTCCAGCAATCCACCAATTATCATCTTTTCCAAAATAATAAATGTGTCCATCTAAAATTCCGGCTTTTTTCCAGCAATTTGCTGCTACTTCATCCCTTGGGCAGTCTTCATCTCCGGCAAAAACTGTTACAGATAATTTTTCTACTGGTATATGTAATTCTTTTGTTAGAAAATCGAAGCTCATTTGGATTGATTCTTCTTTAAAATAATCTCCAAGAGACCAGTTTCCTAGCATTTCAAAATATGTTAAATGTCTATTGTCTCCAACTTCATCAATATCATTTGTTCTTACGCATTTTTGGTAATCTGTTAATCTCGTTCCAAGTGGGTGCTTTTCTCCTAATAAATATGGTACAAGTGGTTGCATTCCAGCTGTTGTAAATAATACAGATGGGTCATTTTCTGGTATTAATGGTGCTGAAGGTATTACCTTATGTCCATGATTTTCAAAAAATTTTAAATATTTGTTTCTTATTTCAATTGCTTTCATTTATATGTTCCTTTTTTACTTTATTTAGATTTTTGGTAAATCCATAAACCTCTTTTCGACTTTTAAATTATACTCTAATTGAATTTAAAAATCAAGATTTTATTGATTTTAAATGGATTTTTTAGTATAATTTTATTATATTAAAAAGATAGTGCTAATCAATCTGTAAAAAAATATTAAAAAATAGATTTTAATTAGCACTACTTTAAAAACTTAAAGGATGTAATATGAAAAGTTTAATTGTAAATAAAAAATATGATGGAAAAAAGCTAAATAAGTTTTTGCTTGATAATCTAAATGGTTTAACATATGGTATGTTTTGTAATGCACTTAGAAAAAAAGATATCAAAATAAATGGAAAAAGAACAAATAAAGATATTCAAGTTTTTGATGGTGATGAAATTCAAGTTTATATTTCTGATGAATTGTTGGAAAAAAATAATATAAAATTAGAAATTATATATGAAGATGAAAATATTTTGGTAGTAAATAAACCTGCTGGAATTGAAGTTACTGGAGAAAATTCTTTAACCTCTTTAATACATAAAGAAATTTTATATAAAAATGTAGAAAATGTTTTTTTGCCAATGCCTTGTCATAGAATTGATAGAAATACAACCGGTTTAGTTTTATTTGCCAAAAATGAAGTCTCTTTAAATATATTACTTGAAAAATTTAAAAATCATGAAATTGAAAAGCATTACCATGCCTTGGTTTATGGAATTCCAAATGTAGAATATCAAAAATTAACTGCTTATTTATTTAAAGATAACAAAAAGGCTATGGTTTATATTTCTGATATTCCTAAAAAAGGATATGTAAAAATTGTTACATCTTTTAGAGTAATTGAAAAATATGATAATAATACATCTCTTTTAGATATTGAAATTGAAACTGGTAAAACTCATCAAATTAGGGCTCATCTTGCTTATCTTGGATATCCTATAATCGGTGATGGTAAATATGGTAATAATTCTATTAATAAAAAATTTTGTAAAAAAACTCAAATGCTTTGTAGCTATAGTTTAAAATTTAACTTTGTAACTGACAGTGGAATATTAGATTATTTAAATGGAAAAATAATTGTTTTAAATAAATAAACTTTTAGATATAATTTTTATACTGCTTGGTCAATTTTTTGTTTACATTTATTTGCTATTTTATGTAAAGTATGTTATAATATTGGTATAGGAACTTATAGTTGAATCAACAAAGAAAGGATTTACATGAAGAAGAAAAAAAGATTCAACAAAAAATGGCTTAAAAAGTTTATTCGGCTGGTTACTTTATTTGTACTTGGTTTTTGGGCTGGATTTGTAATATATTTAATAAGTAGCATCATACCTGATTTAAATGTTGATGAAACTCCATCTACACAATCATCAATGTGTAATAAAGATGCTTTAAGCATTATTTCAACATATACCAAATCCACTACCAAAAATTTTGAAATCAAATCCGCACCTAATAAAGTACAGGCAACTACTGATTCAGAAACTTCAACTGTTTCATCTCAGGATAAATCTGAAGTCACACAAATTTCGGAAGCAGATGTTTCAGCTACGACCTCCTCAACTGTATCTTCACCTTCTATTGTTGCAAAACCTTCATTTGAAGAAGAACATGCAGATGAAATCAAGCTACTTTCTGCAATAATATTTGCAGAAGCTGGCGGAGTAAGCAAAACACATCCTAATGAAGATGCTGACCTTTGGCAGCAATATGTAGGATATGTTGTTATGAATCGGGTTGATTCAAAAGGCTTCCCAAATTCAATCCACGATGTTCTCTATCAAAGAGGTCAATATGACTCAAAAACAAAGGAAAGAGTTGAAAAAGGAAAAGTTACTGAACAAAGCACAAGAAATGCAATAATAGTCCTGAAGAACTATTATAGCGGACAAATACCAGTTCCAAGAAACATGGTATTCCAGGCAGAGTTTCCTCAAGGTACGAGCGTATATGTACATATTGGAAACACCTATTTCTGCTGTAATTAGTAGAGTAAAAATAAGCCATTTTTAAGGAGGATATACAAATGTATGTCCTCCTCTTTTTATTAATTTTTCCATTTTTTTATTCGATTTATAGCTTCTATTGAATCTTCTTTTGTTCCAAATGCTGTTAATCTAAAATAACCTTCTCCATGTTTTCCAAATCCGCTTCCAGGCGTTCCAACAATATTAACACCATTTAATAAAGCATCAAAAAATTCCCAAGAAGTCATTTTATCTGGTACTTTAAGCCATATATAAGGTGAATTTACTCCACCATATACTGAATAACCTGCTTCTTCCAACCCATTTTTTATTATTTGAGCATTTTCTTGATAATATTTTATGTTCTGTTTAATTTGTTCTTTTCCCTCTTTTGAATATGTTGCTTCTGCTGCCCTTTGAACAATATAAGAAACTCCATTGAATTTTGTACAAGTACGTCTATTCCATAATTTATTCAAGCTGATTTCTTCTCCTGTTTTTGAAAATCCTTTTACAGTTTTTGGAATAACAACATAAGCACACCTAAGTCCTGTAAAACCTGCAGTTTTAGAATAGCTTCTAAATTCTATTGCAACATCTTTAGCTCCTTCTATTTCATATATGCTATGTGGTATATTATCTTCTGTTATAAACGCTTCATAAGCTGAATCATATAAAATAACTGATTTATTTTCTTTTGCATAATAAACCCATTTTTTTAATTCATCTTTAGTTAATACTGTTCCTGTTGGGTTATTTGGGAAACAAAGATAAATTATATCTACCTTTTCTTTTGGAAGTTCTGGTATAAAATTATTTTCGGCTGTAACTGGTAAATATACAATATTTTCATAAATTTCTTTTTCCTTATTAAATTTACCGCTTCTTCCAGCCATTACATTTGTATCTATATATACTGGATAAACAGGGTCAGTAATCGCTACTTTATTATCTTTTGCAAAAATATCTACAATATTTCCAGTATCACACTTTGCCCCATCAGAAACAAATATTTCATCTGTTTTAATGTCTATACCATACTGATTATAATCATTTTCTACTATTGCATTTCTTAAGAATTCATAACCTTGCTCTGGTCCATATCCTTTAAACCCTTCTTGTGTTCCCATCTCATCAATTGCTTTATGCATAGCATCTAAGCAAGCTGGTACAATTGGTCTAGTAACATCACCTATTCCTAATTTGATAATTTTTTTATCAGGATTTTCTTTAGTATATTCTGCAACTTTTTTTGCTATTGTAGAAAACAAATAACTATCTTGCAATTCTAAAAAATTTTCGTTTATTAAACTCATATCATTACCTTCTTTCTAAGTGTTGCAATGTTAAATTTACTTTGAAAATTCTTTCACACATTATTTAACACTATCTCCTATTATTTTTCTATTGTTCCTTCAAATACAGTTACAGCAGGACCTGTCATATAAACATGATTATCTTCTTTACTCCATTCTATATTTAAAGTACCTCCTAAAAGTTCAACATTTACTTTTCTATCTGTTAATTTATTTAAATTGCAAGCAACTGCTGTTGCACATGCACCAGTTCCACAAGCTAATGTTTCTCCTGCTCCACGTTCCCAAACTCTCATTTTTATATTGTTTTTGTCAATAATTTGAGCAAATTCAACATTTATTTTTTTTGGAAATGCTTTATCGACCTCAATAACTTTTCCATATTTTTCAACATTAAATTTTTCTGTTTCATCAACAATTGTAATTGCATGTGGATTTCCCATTGAAACACATGTAAATGTAAAGTCTTTATCTTCAACTTTTAATTTTAGATTTTTAACAATTTTTTCATCTGAAATAACTGGTATTTCATTAGGAGTTAATATTGGTTCTCCCATATCGACTCTAACAGTTTCAACTTTGCCATTTTTAATGTTTAAATTTAATGTTTTTATTCCTGCCAAAGTTTCAATTTTCAATGTTGTTTTATCTGTTAGACCTTTGTCATAAACAAACTTTCCAACACATCTAATCCCATTTCCGCACATTTCTGCTTCTGAGCCATCTGCATTAAACATTCTCATTTTGAAATCAGCAACTTTACTTTTACAAATTAAAATCAATCCATCTGAGCCTATTCCAAAATGTCTGTCACTAACAAAACGAGCTAGGTCTGATTCGTTATCTATGTCTTGATGAATAGCGTCCATATAAACATAATCATTTCCTAGCCCTTGCATTTTTGTAAATTTTTTCATATTCTTCACCTCTTTAGGTATTAATAAACAATAAAATATAGTTATATTTTATTGTTCATTATTTTATCATATGAAATTTTTAAAGTAAATAATTTTTAAATTTTTGTAAAAATTCATTTTTATAATTTTAAAGTATTTTTGATGAAATTATAGTCATTTTCAAAGCTATTGCCCTTATATATGGCTTTCCCTTCATATTCTTCAGCTAAATATTTACCTGTTTTTTTATCATATATAAGTGAATTTGCTGGATAACCTTCATTTCTCGCTTTACATGGTTTTGAAACAAAATATCTACTATGTCTTAAGCAATTTGTGTGAGCATTTCCATTTTCATCAATTATTGTAATTGCAATTATGAAAGCTCCTTCAGCTTCTCCACCAATATTTTCTATAAGTTTGCTATACTCATTTATCCACTCTTCATCAGTTAGTCGTTTTCCATCTTTTCTTCTAACATATACTCCTGGTTGTTTTTCTTTAGGTAATCCTTCTATTATTAATCCTGAGTCATCAGCTAGAACTGGCATATTAGTAGCTTTATAATATGCTTGTGCTTTTATTTTTGAATTTTCTTCAGGTGTTGTTCCTGTTTCATCAATATTAATATTTAAATTTAAGTCTTTTGGTGTACAATATTCAATATTTAATTCTTTCAAAATTGTTCCGTATTTTTTTACTTTTGCTGCATTATTTGTTCCAATTAAAATTTTCATAATATCTTACATTCCTCTTTTCAATATATTAGATTAAATTTTTTGCACATGAATTTCAATAACATGCCATTTTTTATCTTTTTTATTTGTTTTTTATTTCAAAATTTCATATTTTATAATTTGAATTTTTAAAATTTTAATAACTTTTGCAAATTTTATGAGTTGGAAAATCCTTTTCTTTTAAAATATCTCTAACTACTTCTGGAACTATATTATATTTATCTAAATCATCAATTTTTACCCATTGATATGAAAGATATTTCTTTCCTTCTTTATTTTTTAAAGTTTCTTCTATTTTTTTATCTTCATCATTCACAAATTCTGCTTCCCATAAGAAAAAATATTCGTGGTAATTTTTTTCATCCATTTTAAAGAAGTTTTCTATTGTTGCAATAAATCTTGTTGTTTTAATTTTTTTACCTAATTCTTCTTCTACTTCTCTTTCAGCAGTAGCTTTAGAATCTTCTCCAATTTGTACTCTACCACCTATTATACAATAATGGTCTGATTTTGCATTTTTATGAAGTAATACTTTTCCATTATGAATAATAATTGCACCTGCTCTTACGTTTAACACATAATTGTTAACATCTATTGTTAGGTCTTCTGAATTTTCTATCATTATTTCTCTTAATGGAATGCAATATAATTTTTCTCCACTTTTTAATGTTTCCATATATATTGCACCAAATTTTTCATAGTAATTATTAAGGGTAGTTTTTAGGTAAATCTTTGAATATCCCATTTTTCTCGCCAATTTTAAAATAGCATCATTAAGCATTTTTGAACAACCTTTTCCTCTATACTCTTCTTTTACATACATTGTTGAATACCAAGGTGTTAGCTCTTCTTTATCTTTACAATCATGTGGAAATATTGATACAAATCCTACTAATTTATTTCCATCAAGTAATATCAATTTGCAATAGTCTTCTGTATTAATTAGTTTTTTTATTTTTTCAACCTTTTGACTTACTTTTTCATTAAATTCAGCCTCATTAATATATGTGCCCCATTCTTTTTCTGTTAATTCACAAACATCTTTAAGATATTCCATTTTATCTTTTATGTTGTAAATTTTCATAATTTATTATCTCCTTTTATAAAATTTTTTATTTGCAATAATCCAAAATTGATTGTACTTTTTTCATTTCTTGTTTTGAAAAATCTAAGTTTTTATATGAATAAATGTCTTCTGTTCCTAATATCTCGTTAATTTCTTTTTCTATATGACTCATATGTGTTAGTACTCCTAATCATTTTTTATTCAAAATCTTTTGGATTATATTTATCAAATTTAGATAGCAATGTATTATCATATCTTTTGTCAAATGAAATATCCTCACCTAACCAATCTGGCTTATTAAAACTTTCAGAGGTTTCTACATTTGGAAATTCAACTTCTGCAAATATCAATCCTTCAAGTTTTCCATGGAATACATCAAGTTCTACGTTTAATCCATCATCCAATTTTATACTGTATCTTGTTTTTATTATCATATTATTTTCTACTTTATTAAATAAAATTTTATAATTTTGCTCTGTTAATGGCATTTCATATTCAATATTTTGTATAGCTGATTTTTCTTTAATATTTGGGTCTTTCCATTTATAATTAAGAGTATATTTATCATTACTTTTTCTTATTCTAACTGTTGGTTTAATACATAAATATCCTTGTTCAATCTCATTTTTTTTACATTCATCCAAATTCTCTGGCAACCTTTTTACTTTAAATTTTCTTTCAATTTCCATAATAGAGAGAATCGAACTCTCGCGACCAGGTCGGAAGCATGGCATTCTTCCACTAAATTATACCCACAAATATATAAAACATTATACAATAGAATAAATCAAAAAACAATAGTTACAAAATACTTTAAATATATTTAAAACTCAAAAATTCAATTTAAAAAATTCAAATTTTATAATATTTAAATGTATTTTGCACCTATTGTAATTCAAAAATTAATATTCATCTAAAAAATTATGAACAACTCCATCTTTTTCATAAGATATTAATGTATCCAAATTAACATTTTCAACACTTCTAAAAATATTTTTATCAACATTTGGATATACTTTTCTAAGTTTTTTTATCAATCTTTTCATTTCTTCTCTTTTTGAGCCTGGCTCACCATCATCACTTGGCTCGACTGTACATTTTTCAGTAAATCTACAAGCACAATTGATAAATTTCAACTCATTTTTATCTCTCCAATTTATTATATCCGCTTCTTTCATTAAATACATTGGTCTTATAAGTTGCATTCCTTCATGTGAAGTGCTTCTTACTTTTGGCATCATTGTTTTTATTTGTGCACCATATAGCATACTCATAAGTATTGTTTCAATTACATCATCAAAATGATGTCCAAGTGCTATTTTATTGCATCCTAATGATTTTGCTTTTTCATATAAATATCCTCTTCTCATCCTTGCACAAACATAACATGGATGACTTTGAATTCTGGTTACCCTATCATATATGTCAGTTTCAAACATAGTAATTGGTATATTTAATAATTTTGCATTATCAATAATTCTTTGTTTATTTTCTTCATTATATCCTGGATTCATACATAAAAATACTAAATCAAATTTTATAAATCCATGTTTTTGTAATTCTTGAAAGCATTTTGCCATAAGAGTTGAGTCTTTTCCACCTGACATACATACTGCAATTTTGTCTCCTTCTTGTATCATATCATATTCTTTTATTGCTTTTACAAATTGATGCCATAATTTTCTTCTATATGTTTTTATTATGCTTCTTTCTACTTCTTGATATTTTTCCATTTTTTCCCCTTTTATAAATATAATTATTTTATTAAATGCAGATTTAAAATTTTTTTATTTTTCAATATTTAACTTTTATTTTTAATTATTTTCTACATTATATCCAATTAAATCTTTTACAACTTCTCCAGCAATAATTAACCCTGCTACTGATGGTACAAATGATATACTTCCTGGTACTTGATTTCTTATTGAGCATTTTCTTTTTGTTCCTGGAGGACAAATGCAGTTAGTTTTACAGCTATTTTCATCACTTTCTTTTGGCTTGATTTGTTCTTCTTTTGAATAAACCACTTTTAAAGTATTTATATTTCTTTTTCTTAATTCTTTTCTTAAAACTTTTGCAAGTGGACACATACTTGTTTTGTAAATATCTGTAACTTCAAATTTGGTTGGGTCAAGTTTGTTTCCTGTGCCCATACATGAAATTACAGGAATATTTAATTTCTTTGCTCTTACTATTATTTCAACTTTAGCTGTTACAGTATCTACAGCATCAACAACATAGTCTA
>CACWHO010000019.1 GCA_902760765.1 uncultured Eubacteriales bacterium
CAATTTTTGATTCTACTTCTTCCCCAGTTTTCATATTTTTAATCTTCACAATTCCAGAGTTTATTTCATCTTCTCCAATAACAATTACATAAGGAATTTTAAGTTTATCAGCATATTTCATTTTAGCCTTTAATTTTTTATCATTTAAGAAGACTTCTGTATTTATTCCATTTTTTCTTAAATCATTTGCTATTTTAATTGCCATTTGCAAATCATCTGTCATTGGTACAATTAAGACATCTGATACAGAATTTTTCTCTACTTTTATTAAGTTAAGTTCATTTAGTTTATAAAATAGCCTTGTTAATCCAATTGAAATTCCAACTCCTGGTAATTTTTTATTTGTATAAAATTCTGCCAAATTTTCATATCTACCACCAGAACAAACACTTCCAATTTCTCTATAACCATTTAAAAATGTTTCATAAACTGTTCCTGTATAATAGTCAAGTCCTCTTGCAATGCTCAAATCTACCATAAAGTTCTTTTCTGGTATTCCAAATAAACGAACATATTTAACAACATCTTTTAATTCGGTTAGTCCTGTTTTAAATGTTTCGTTCTCAATTTTTAAGCTTTCAAGTTTTTGCAATTTTTCATCTGTTGTTCCAGATATTTCCATAAAACTTATTATACTATTTATTGATTCTTTAGATACATTTAATTTTTCTAGTTCTTCAATAACCGCTTCTTTTCCAATTTTTTCTATTTTATCAATTATTCTTAAAATTTCTACTGAATTTTCTTTTTGGTTTATACTTTCAAATAAACCATTTAAAATTTTTCTATTATTTATTTTAATTGTAAAATCATCAAAACCTAATTCTGTAAAAATATTATAAATTACACTTGGAAGTTCTGCATCATTTATAATGCTTAATTCTCCATCTCCAATAATATCTATATCGCATTGATAAAATTCACGGAATCTCCCTTTTTGTGCTCTTTCCCCTCTATATACTTTACCAATTTGATATCTTCTAAATGGAAAACTTAAATTTCCATAATTTTTGGCTACATATTTTGCAAGTGGTACAGTTAAATCAAATCTCATAGAAATATCTGTATCGCCCTTTTCAAACCTATATATTTGTTTTTCTGTTTCTCCACCAGCTTTTGCAAGTAAAACATCAGAAAGTTCTAATACTGGTGTGTCTAGTGGTAAAAATCCATATCTTTTATATACATTTTCAATTTTAGATTTCATTTGATTAAATAAAATCTGCTCATCTGGCATTAATTCCATAAAGCCAGGTAATGTTCTTGGTTCTATCATTTATAAACTCCTTCTATAATAATTTTAGTTTTTTAAAAATACCATAAGCCATTTATTATTTAATAATTTATTAAATAATAAATGTGTTGTGGAAAAATTTTTTACCATTCTTTTGGTTTTAACTCTAAATAAATTGGTTTTTCATCTTTTAACATTGTTGCTTTACCATGTCCTGGATAAATAAATGTTTCATCTGGTAAGACCAAAATTTTATTTATTATTGAATCCATTATTTGTTCTCTACTTGAAGTTGGCAAATCTGTTCTTCCCCATGAGCCAGCAAATATCGTATCTCCAGAAAATAAAATATTTTCCTTTTTACAATATAATGATGTGCTTCCTGCAGTATGCCCTGGTGTATGTATTACATTAAATTCTAAATTTCCAATGTGTAATAAATCTCCATCATCTATCCTAGAATCTGCTTCTAATTCAATTTCTGGTGCTCCAATATATGGTGATAAATTTATTTCTGGGTTATTTAATCCTTCTGCATCTATTCTATGAATTAATACTTTTCCGCCGCATCTGTTTTTTAGTTCTGTTACACCAGCAATATGGTCAGCATGGCAATGTGTTAAATAAATATATTTTAATTTTCCTTCAAATACATTTTTAATTAAATCTTCTATTTGGTCTACATCACCTGCTGGGTCTATTACCATTATTTCTTTAGTTTTCTCATCAAAAATGACATAGCAATTTGTTTTTAAAGTTATCCATGTTTGTATTTTTAATTCTTTTAAAACCATTTTTTCTTTAGTCTCCTTATTATATTAATAAATTTTTATAAGTTCAATTAACTAAATTTTATAAATTATCTATTAACTTCATATACACTATCAACCTTTTTTAGAACTCTAATAACTTTGTTAAATTCATCAACATTTTCTACTTCAACATTTAAGTCAATTACTGCAATTCTATCTTTTGTTATTTTTGTGTTTACACCCATCAGTTTTGCATCAGTTGTTTTTAATGCATTTAAAATATCCATTAGTAATCCATTTCTATCATTTGCTAAAATTTTGATTGTTGTATTATAATTTTCTTTTGCTTGTTCATACCACTTAACATTTATTAATCTATTTTTCTCTGAAATCAAATCCTTAACATTTACACAATCTTTTCTGTGTACAGATACTCCTCTTCCTTTTGTAATATATCCTATAATTTCATCTCCTGGAAGTGGATTGCAACATTTAGAAAGTTTAACCAAGCAATTATCTATTCCTTCAACAATTACTCCTGATGTTGGTGGCTTTATTCTTTTGTGTCTTCTTGTATTTAATTCTTCGATTTTTTCTTCTATATTTTCTTCTGGATGTTCTTTTCTATATTCTTGCAATACTCTTGCTACAACTTTTCCAACAGAAATTGCTCCAAAACCAACTGCAGCATACATCTCTTCTAAGTTTTTGTATTTATATTTTTCAAGCATTGGGTCAATATACTTATTCTTGAATAAATCATTATATGGTATTCCAATTCTTTTGATTTCTTTTTCTACAAGTTCTTTTCCTTTTTCAATATTTTCTGACCTTTGTGCTTTTTTAAACCATCCATTTATTTTGTTTTTAGCTTGTGTACTTTTTACAAATTTTAACCAATCTCTACTTGGTCCTTTTGAATTATCTGATGTTAATATTTCTACAATATCTCCAGTTTTTAATTCTGTTATTATTGGCATCATTTTACTATTAATTTTGCATCCTACCATCTTATGTCCAATTTGTTCATGTACGCTATATGCAAAATCAATTGGTGTTGCACCTCTTGGTAATACTTTTATTGCTCCTTTTGGTGTAAAAACATATACCTCATCTTCAAATAATTCCGTTTTTAAAGTATCTAAAAATTGTTCTGGGTCTTGAATATCTTTTTGCCATTCTAGTGATTCACGAAGCCATGCTAATTTGTCATCATTTACTTTTACTGATTGTTTTTTACCTGAATAGCTTGCTTCTTTATATGCCCAGTGTGCTGCAATACCATATTCTGCAACTCTATGCATGTCCCATGTACGAATTTGTACTTCAAATGGTGTTCCTTTTTCTCCTAAAAGTGTTGTGTGTATTGTATTGATTGGTACATATTTGGCTTTGGAACTGCAATATAATCTTTAAATCTTCCAGGCATTGGACTATACATTTCATGTACAATTCCAAGTGCTGAATAACAATCTTTTACAGAATTAACTAAAATACGTAATGCAAATAAATCATATATTTCATCTAATGTTTTATTATCTCTTTGCATTTTTCTATAAATACTATATAAGTGTTTTGCTCTTCCTGTTACTTCTGCATCAATATGGTTTTTCTTTAATTGTACTCTTATGTCTTCCATTATTTTTTCAATGAATTTAAGTCTTTCATCTCTTTTTTCATTTATGCCTTTTACAAGTTCATGATATTCTTCTGGGTACAAATACTTAAATGATAGGTCTTCTAGCTCCCATTTTATTGAATATAGACCTAATCTATTTGCAAGTGGTGCATATATTTCCAATGTTTCTTTTGCATTTGCAATTTGTCTATCTCTTTTTAAATATTTTAGTGTTCTCATATTATGTAATCTATCTGCTAATTTGATTATTATAACTCTTATGTCTTTTCCCATTGCTAAGAACATTTTTCTATAATCTTCTACTTGTCTTTCTTCTGCTGATGTAAATGCAACATTTCCAAGTTTTGTAACACCTGCAACCATATCTGCAATTTCATCGCCAAAATCTCTTCTTAAGTCTTCATCTGTTACATCTGTATCTTCTACAACGTCATGTAAAAGTGCTGCACATATTGTGTCATCATCTAAACCAACATCTGCTAAAATATATGCAACATTTAATGGGTGTATTATATATGGCTCTCCTGAATGCCTTTTTTGGTCGCCATGATGAGATTTAGCATAATTATAAGCTTTCATTATCTTTTTTGAATCAACTTTTTTGCTATTTTCTTTTCTTTTTGCAATTACATCTTCTATTGTAATTTCTTTTTCTTGCATATATTTCCCTCCTTTTACATTTTATTTTTTATTTTATTAATCCACAAATTATATTCTATAGACTTATTTTTATTATAGTGATTTCATTGTATCTTGAATATTTATTTGTATTGTATCTACTCCATTAAATGTGTTTATTTCTAATGTTCCAACAACATCTATTTTGTCTCCTATTTTTAATTCATTTGATAAATTTTCCATATTAAAACCTATTGCATCTATTATATCATTATTTTCCTTTAATGTCATCTTTATATGCTTTCCATTTGATAAACTTCTTATTGAATCTATTTTCAAATTTTTAAATAAGAAAATTGGCATTCTGTTTCCTTCACCAAATGGTTCAAGCAAATTTATACTTTCTACAACTTCTCTATTTATTTCTGACAAACTAAGTTTTCCATCAATTTTTATAATTGGCGTTATTTTTGAGACTTCTTCTTTTTCTGCTATATTTTCTAACTCATCTGCAAATTTAGATACATTTTCCTTATTTAATGTTATTCCAATTGCCATTGAATGTCCGCCAAATTTTTCTATTGTGTCACTACATTGCATTAAAGCATCATGTAAATCAAATCCTGGAATGCTTCTTCCAGAGCCTTTGGCTGTTTCTTTCTCATAACATAACAAAATACTTGGTTTAAAATAGAAATCAGTAATTTTAGATGATACAATTCCAATTACACCATGGTGCCAATTTTTTCCGCCAACTACAATTACATTTTTTTCATATAATTTTTTGCTTTCAATTTGCTCAATTGCTTCTTGATAGATTTTTCTTTCTTTTTCCTGCCTTATTGAATTATACTCATTTAATTTTTTTGTAAGTTCGTTTACCTCATATATATCATTTGATAAAAATAAATTTAGTGCATCAAATGCATGTCCCATTCTTCCACAAGCATTTATTTTTGGAGCAATTCCAAATGATATTGTTGTTGAGTCTATTTTTTTGAATCCTGATGAAATTAAAAGTGATTTTAACCCCATGTTTTTTGTTTGTCTAACTAACATTAGTCCTAATTTTGTAATAACTCTATTTTCGTCTACTAATGGAACTATATCTGAAATTGTCCCAATACATACAATATCTAAGTATTTTAAATATTCATCATCTTTAAGCTCCAATTTAATTGATAGTGCTTGAATTAGTTTAAATGCTACTCCAACTCCTGCTAAATCTCTGCAAGGATATTGGTTGTCTTTTCTTTTACAATCTACAACAGCAATTGCATCTGGTAGAATTTCTCCAACTTCATGATGGTCTGTTACTATTGTTTCAATTCCAAGTTTTTTAGCATATTCAATTTCTTCAACTCCTGTAATTCCACAATCTACTGTAATCATTAGATTATATTTTTCATTTGATATTTTTTCTATTGCATCTTTATTTAGACCATATCCTTCTTCAAGTCTGTTTGGAATATATACTCCAACATTTTCTAATAATTTATGGTCTTCTAAAAATCTTTTTAATACTGTTGTACTTGTTATTCCATCAACATCATAATCTCCATAAATTATAACCTTTTCTTTGTTTTTTATTGCTTTTAAAATTCTATCTACTGCTTTTTCCATGTCTGGCATTAAAAATGGATTATGAAAATCATTACGTGTTGGGCTTAAAAAAATTGGTATGTCTTTTTCTTTTATTTTTCTATTAGAAATTACAAGTGCAATTAATTTATTAACATTATATTTTTTTGATATTTTTTGTATTTCTTCTTCGTTTGTTTCATATAATTGCCATTCTTTCTTCATCTTTCGCTCCTAACTTACGTAATTTATAATAGTTCTATTATACACCTTTTTAAGATATATCGCAACCAAATGTATTTCTTTTATATTAATTTGATATAACTACTCTTTAACAAATTATATTTTCTATGACAAGATATTACTCTTTTACCCATACAGATGCTGATTTTCCTTTTACACTGAAATTTCCCCATCCTTCTTCATCAATTATTACTTCATCTTCACAATGTCCTAATGCATCAATATATTTTTCTCCTGCATTTTGTAATCCTACAAACATTCTTTTAAAACCATCCCCTGCATTTGATATTACAACTGCAAGTCCAGAATTTATATGGTCTTCATCTCCTTCTTGTGTCCAACCAACATAACTATTATAGTCAAAATAATCATGTTGCACACCATAAGATTTTTCTTTTCTAATAAGCATTAATGTTTTTAAGTTTTCCATTGGTTTAATGTTGTCATGTTCAATTCCATAGTAATCCCCATAAAATACACATGGATATCCTGTGTTTCTTAATAATATAATTGCATATGCACTTTCTTTAAACCAATCTTGTATAAAGCTTTCTAAGGCTTGTCCTGGTTGTGTGTCATGATTGTCTACAAATGTTACTGCCATAGATGAATTTTCTTTTACTAATGTATGGTCAAATATTTTTGATAAGTCATAATCTGGGTCTGTTGATGCACTATATAAATTATAGTGTAATGGAACATCAAATAATGATATCTCTCCATCTGTTTCTGTTATGTATTTGTGTAATTTGTTTACATCACTTGACCAATATTCTCCAACTGAAAATAGCTCTTTTTTAGATTGTTCTCTTAATGTTTTTATCCAATCTCTATAAAATGATGCTCTAATATGTTTTACTGCATCTAGTCTAAATCCATCAGCACCTGTAAATTCAAGATACCATTTTCCCCAATCTGTACATTCTTTTATAACTCTTGGATTAGAAAAATCTAAATCTGCTCCCATTAAATAATCAAAATTTCCAAATTCCTCATCAACTTCTGTTCCCCATTGTTTGTCCTTAAATTTAAAAATTGCATTTTCATTTGTTGCAGAATTATAATCTATTCCATCAAAATCAGTCCAATTCCATACAAAATCTGAGTATTTTCCCTTTCTTCCTGGAAATGTAAACTTTGTTGCAACTTTTACTGTTTCGTTCCCAGAAATTTCTTTATTATGGTCTGACCAATCAACTTTTGTTGCTGGTATTGTTTGAATTGCATCAGCACCCATTTTATGATTTAACACAATATCTGGATATACTTCAATTCCTGCTTGTTTTAATGCAACAATTGCATCTAAATATTCATCTTTTGAGCCATATTTTGTTTTAATTGTTCCTTTTTGGTCAAATTCTCCTAAATCATATAAATCATATGCACCATATCCTACTTCATCTTTTCCACCTATTCCTTTAAAAGCTGGTGGAAGCCACATTGCTGTAACTCCTGTTTCTGATATTTTATCTGCATTTTCTTTTATATCATTCCATAAGTTTTGGTTACAATTCATGTACCACTCAAAGTATTGCATAATTATTCCATTGATTTTTTTCAATTTTATATCCTTCTTTCTTTCGTATCTTACGATAAATATTATAACACTAATAAAATTATTTGTGCCAAAAATTTAAAATATTTTTGTTTTTTATTCATAAACTTTATTTTTTAACATTTTATTTTTATTAAAAAATTTGAAAAATTTTTCTATTTTCTACTTCCTATTTTTGACAAAATATGATACAATAACTTAAAAATCATCAAAAGAAAAAGGTGGGATTTGTTATGGAATTTAAAAAATGCTCTAGATGTGGTAATTTCTATGTTACAGAAGATGATGTTTGCCCTAATTGTAAAACAAAAGATGCTTTAGAATTTGAAAGTTTTAAATCATATGTTGAAAAAAATGGCGTTCAGGGAAATTTGTATTATATGTCAAATGCAACAGGAATTGCTGAAAAAAATGTAAATAGATTTATGAATTATGAAGGTTTAACCTTTAAACAAAGTAATAAAAATAACCTATAAAAAATTATATATTCCAGTATAAAAATATTATTTTGTTACTCTCCTCGGCTCATTGCATAATTGTTTATCTTCTAAATAAAAATTTGTGAGACTCTCCGCAAAAATTGCGCACCCTCACAAATTTTTATTAAGAATATTAACAATTATTCCAATCACATTCGTCGTTTCACAAAATATTATTTTTATACCGGAATATTTTAATTGTTTATATTATTATTTTCTTCTATATTTGATTCATTTTTAATTTTTTCTTGGTCTACTTTGCTCTTTTCTTTTTCCAATGAGTCTATCAAACTTTGTAATTTTTTAATATCTGAGCCCATAAGTTCCCAATCCTTACCACTTGTTGATTCTTTTAAATTTTTATTTGCTTTTACAACTGCATCAATTAAGCCATTTAAATCATCAGTATTTTCAATTTCTATATTTGATGTTTCATTTGTAAGCAAGTTTTCAATAGCCTGGTCTAAATTGTCTCCTATTGCAAGTTTATTTCCAGATGCTACAACAATCTTTTTAAGTAATGGTAATCTTGATTCTTCATTAAGCATTGTTTGATATATTGATTCTACATAAAGAATTGTATTATCTACTGGAATCGCTACCATATCTTTTGTAACCTTTGTTCCTGTTTTACTTAATTCTTTAATTTCTGCTGAAATCTTTTCATCTTGGTCAATTTGTGTATCTAATTGCATTGGACCTAAAACTGCACTATCTTGTGTATATTTCTTTAATGTTAATTTATTTTCACTTCCATCAACTGTTCCGAACAAGATATGAAATTAAATTTTGTTTTCCAGATGGTGTATATATTTGAATTAAACCAATTTTATCTTCTTCACCATCTCTTATCATTGTATAATATGGTTTTAATATTGTTCCACTTGATTTTTGTACAACTGTTTCATTTATTTTTGCAGATTCCCATAAATCATCTTTTCTATATAAAACATCATATTTTACATTATGATAAATCTTTAAAAGTTCTGCTTGGACATTATATAAATATTTTGGATATACAAAATGCTCTGAAATGTCTTCTGGTATATCACTACCTTTTCCAGTAAATAATGTTGGATATGTTTTTGCATATGCCATTGCAATTGGGTCATTTTCATCTGTTAAATAAAATTTGATTGTTCCATCATAACTATCAATTATTACTTTAACTGAGTTTCTTATATAATTGATTTTTTCTTTAATTCCATCATGTTCTATTGGTTCAAATTGTGAATATGGATATTGGCTTGAGATTGTATATGCATCTAATACCCAAACAATTTTACCATCATCTGTTACAACTGTATATGGATTTTCATCATATACTAAAAATGGCATTGCTTGTTTTGCTCTTTTAATAATATTTCTATTAATTAATATTTTACTATTTTGATTAACTTCGCTTGAAAATGCTAATTTTAAATTTCCAGATTTTAATCCTAAAATTAATCTGTCAAAAAATCCTAAATTCAATCCAGCATTTCCTGAATAGCTTGATGTGTATTCTTTACCGTCTGTATCTGTATAATTATATTCTTTTTTATTTTTTGTATTTGTTGCAATTGTATCATTTGTTTCTAATCCAAAATAAATTTCTTGCTCTTTTGTATTTAAAGCGTCATCTTTACCTGAAATATCTTTTTGAATATAATTAATTCCACCATCTTGTGTTGTTTCTGTTCCATCAATTACAATTTGTCCAATTCCATGTGTATATTCATATGTTTTATTATTGTATGTTCTACCTCTATTTGACATTTCTCTTGGAGATATATATACTAATTTTTCTTTGCCAGATATTTTATATTTTGCAAGATTTGCATTTCTATATGAATAATATCCTGTTCCTTGTTGATAATAGTCTAGATTTTTAAGTACAACATCATCATTTATAATTCTTATGTTATCAATAATTGAACTGTTTTCTAAAACTTGTCTTCTTGTAATTGTTTCTGGTTTTTCCATACTCTCTTCATTAATATCAATATTATAGGCATTTTTTGTATATTTGATATTTGTTTCAAGATAATCTTTTTGCTTATCTAAAACATTTGAATTTACAAAAATTAGATTGAATCCAATCAATACAAAAAACATCAGTACTAGATATATTGGTATAACTGCAAGATTTTTAATTGCTTTATAATTTTCTCCTTCTTTAAATCTTTTAACAGCTCTGATTACAAAAATTAATGTTACAACTGCAAATATTAAATGTGCCCATCTTTGTAACATAACATCTGTATAACCTGCACCTATTATTTCAATATTCTTACTCTCATCTGTATCACTTTTAATTGTAAGCATTCTGTTTAATGTTATATTTGTAGTATTTAATATTGTAATCATTACAATTGGAATTATAATAAGTACAACATTTCTCAATAATTTTTTAATAAAAATGCTGTCTTTTAACATATTGCCATCAATACCATCAAAATATCTGTTAAATACTATTAAATAATAAATAATTGTATATAATGTTATTCCACCAATAACAATTGCTAAATATGTAAGTAACATAGTAATTACAGGTTTTTGGAAAATATAAAATCCAATGTCAAATCCAAAAACATTATCTGTTATGCCAAATGATGCGTTACTTGTTAGTAATAGTATTTTCTTTAAAAACACATTTGATACAATAGTACTTATAATTACTGATGTAATAAATGATATCGATTTATTTGGAAATTTTGGCACTTCTTTTTGCTCTTTATCAAAAAATGTTTTTAATCCTTTGCTAATTCCTCTATTTGTAAAATACATTAATGTATATAAGAAAATAAAATTAATACCAAAAATTATGTATTTGTATTTTAAATTTGTATTAAATATTTGCACATAATTTTCGCCTAATTCTCTGTATTGTA
>CACWHO010000020.1:0-15350 GCA_902760765.1 uncultured Eubacteriales bacterium
TTCAAAAAAGATTTTGAGAATGTTCTCAAAATCTTTTTAATTTTTATAATCCAGCTGCAGAGAACAACCAGCCTCCCATATATGATGTTATTGCAGGTGCTAAAACTACTAATACAAAGAATATTAATACAACACCAACAATTGAGTACGTTATATCAGGTAATGCCTTTACTATTTTATCTAGTATGTTATCAATATCTATTTGCATATATTCAACCAATTTTTTCATCATTTCAGTTAGGTCTGTTTGCATTCCTATTTTTAACATTTCTGTCATCATTGGTTTTGTTAATCCTGACCTTTCAAATGGTTCTATCCATGATTCACCTATTAACATATTGTTTAATGCTGTTTCAATTAATGATAGCATAACATAATTGTTTATAACATTTTTACTTACGTCTAATGCTTCTTGTATTCTCATTCCATTTTCCAAGTTCAAAAGCATTGCATTCATTAGTCTTGAGAAGTCAAGTGCAAATATTAATTGCCCAAATATTGGCATTTTATATTTAAAATAATGAAAATTGTATTTTCCTTTTGGTGTGTTTATATAGAATAATATTCCGAGCTATTATTGCTACCAAAATAAATGTTGGAATATACCAATATTTTATAAATCCATTTAATACTCCTTGGAACCAAATTGTAATTTTAGGTAATTGTTCAGTTGAACCAAAGCTATCATATACTCCTTGAATTGCTGGAATTGTTACCAATGTTCCAACTATTAATAATATAAATATTACTATAAATTGTACCAAATTTGGTATTAAAATTCCTCTTATTTTTCTATTAAGTTTAGTTGAACTTTCTAGATAAGTAACTGCTTCTTCCAAAGATTTTGTAAGTGAACCAGATAATTCTCCTACTTTTATCATGTTTATATATATAAATGGAAATATGTCTGAGTAATATTCCATTGTTGTATACATATTTTCTCCGGCTTCAACACCAGCTAAAATATCCTCTAATATACCTCTAAATGTATAATTTTCAGTACTATCTATTATTGTTCTTAATGCATGAATATTGTTAAAATCAGCTTTTTTTAGTAAATAAAAGTTTTGTGTAAATATTATAACATCTCTTGTTGTAATTTTTTCTGTTTTAGATAAATACATATTTACCTTTTCTTTTACTGTTGATTCCTTTTTTGTACTTATTTCTGCAGTATTTGCATTTTTCATTATTTCTTCAATATTTGTAATGTTTTTCTTCTTTTTCCTTTGTGTCCTTGAAGAATATGCAACTTGTTCTATTGTAATTGGCATCAATCCATTATTTTTTAATGCTCTTAATAATGATTGTTTACTTGCTGATTCAACTTTATTTGTTAAAACAAGTCCCTGTTCTGTTATTGCTCTATATCTATATGTAGGCATTTTGGACCTCCTTTACTTTTTAATTTCCTTTCATACTATCTCTTTTTATTTTCATTTGCATTATTGTTCTATTTAAAATTTCAAGATTTTTTTCTTCAATTTGTGCTTTTGCTTGTTCTAGTGATATTTTATCATCTACAAATAATTCTGCTATTGAATTAATTAATCCTATGCTTCCTTTATCTGAGCTTTGTATTGCATCTTCTATTTCTGATACGCTAATTTTATCTTTTCTAATAATTCCTGCAACTATATTATCTACTACCATTACTTCTGGTGCAAGAACTAACTCACCACTTTTTCCCTTTATCAATCTTTGTGATACAACAAGCTTTAATAGTGATGATAATAAGTATTTTATACTTGCTTGGTCTCTAACTTCATAGAAGTTTATCATTCTGTCAATTGTTTCCGCACATGATTTTGTGTGTAATGTTCCAATTACCAAGTGTCCAGATTCTGCCATTTCAATTCCAGCTTGCATTGTTTCTCTATCACGAATCTCTCCTATTACTAGAATATCACAGTCCTCTCTTAAAGAGTTTTTAACACCATCACTAAATGTTAATGAGTCTCTACCTTTTCCAATTTCTTTTTGTACTATTAAAGATTTTTTTGACACATGTTTATATTCTATTGGGTTTTCAAGTGTTAAAATCTTTTTGTTTTGCGTTTTATTTATTTCATCAATTAAAACATTTAATGTTGTTGTTTTACCAGAGTTTGTTTTTCCTGTTACTAATATCAATCCTTGTTGTTGATATGTCATTCTTCTTATTATATCTGGTAATCCTAAAGATTCATAAGGTGGTAATGTATTTTTTATTAATCTTAATGTGCATAATGGAATATCATCTGCAAGTGAAATATTTACTCTAAGTCTGATTCCGTTATATTCAAATGACATATCTAGTCTTCTTGTTTTGTTAAATACTTCATCTTTATCTACATTTCCTCTTACAAAATAGTCATACATTTCGTTCATATCATCTTCTGTTAAAACATTCATGTCTTCTATTGGTCTTAATTCTCTTAAAACCCTTAATATTGGTTTGTTACCACATATTAAATGTATATCTGATGCATCTACCTCTATTGCTTTGCTTAGGATTTTATCCATATTCATAATTGTTGGCCTCCTCTTTCGTTAACTAAAATATTATTAATTGTCTATTTAATTCTTCAAGTGTTGTATATCCATTTAAAATTTTATGCATTCCATCAACAATTAATGGTTTATAGTTTTGTTCTAGTGCTTTTTTCCTTATTTCTATAGTTGAATCTCCTTTTACTATTAGTTCTTTTAATTCATCTGTTATATCTAAAACTTCAAATATACCAATTCTTCCATAATAACCAATGTTATTACATTTACTACATCCAACTGCATCATAAGTTTTTAAATTAGAAAAATCAACTTTTTCTCCATATTTTTCAAGTATTTTAGAAATTACATTTTTTTCCTCTTCTGTATATTCTCTTTCACGTTTACAGTTTGGGCATATTCTTCTAACAAGTCTTTGAGAAACCGATGTTGAAAGTGTACTTGCAATATCATAATCAGATACTCCCATTTTTCTTAATCTGTTTATTACTTCTATTGAATCTATAGTGTGTATTGTTGATAATACATAATGTCCTGTTTGTCCTGCTTGTATTGCAATTTCTGCAGTTTCTTTATCACGAATTTCTCCAAGTAGAATCAAATCTGGGTCTTGTCTTAAAACTGTTCTTAATGCTCCAGAAAATGTTGATTTTGCACCTATTTCAATTTGGTTTAATCCATCTATTCTTATTTCAACTGGGTCTTCAATTGTTGTTATATTTATTTCTGGTGAATTCAAATAATCTATAAGGCTATAAAGTGTTGTTGTTTTACCAGAACCTGTTGGTGCTGCAATTATTGTTATACTATTCTTTTTATTAAAGCTCTTTTTTAATTCTGCCTCTGTTCCAGGAAATCCTAAGTCAAAAATATTTTTTATATTTTCATTTTTCTTTAATAATCTTAAAACAAACTTTTCTCCATATACATTTGGCTGTGAAGATACACGAATATTGTAATCATCATATAATAAAATTCTACCATCTTGTGCATCTTGTTTTTCTTGATGCATATTAGAAATTGCTTTTAATCTTCCTATTATTTGTTGTTGTTTTTCTTTGGCAATTTTTGCTTCTGTAAATAGCTCTCCATCTATTCTATATCTAACTCTCATTTCTTCTGCCATTGGTTCAATATGAATATCACTTGCTCTTTTTTCTATACCTGTTTTAATAATACTATCAACCAATTCTACTATTGAACCAGACATTGTTGTATTTTTAATATCTGGCGTTATCTCTTTGCTTTCTAATCCAGATAATATATTATCAATTTCAGAACCAAATGATATATATTCTTCCATTACCAAACCTTTATTTAGTAATTGGACTCTAATTGAATCTGCAATTCCAGATGTTGCACTATCTGCAAAACATACTTTTACTTTATTTCCATTTATATCAAATGGGATACATTTATATTTTTTGCATGTTTCTAATGTTAAATAATCTTCTGGTTTTATTCTTAAAGAGTCTGAATCTATCATTATTCCTTTTGCACCTAATATTTCCCCAATAGCCTCTATTAATTTTTGTCCATCACATAATTTTAATATGTGTAATATATCTCCTAATTTATTGTTTGGATGTTCTCTTTGGTATTCAAGAGCTTTTTCTATATCTCCCTCTGTTACAAGATTTCTTTTAACTAGTTCAACACCTATTGGTAATCTTCTTGTAATTGCCATAACTATTCACCCCTTCTTTTGTTCTCTTATTATTATTTCAATTTTTTATAAATTTATAAATTTACATATTGTAAATAATTGCATTATCATTTGTATTGTCTATGCTATTTGTTTTAAAATTAACTTTTATTTGATATTTTCCATTTAAATAGGTATATGAAAAATCACATTGTTCAACATTTTTACAAATTTTTATGTTATTTTTATAAATAGATTTGTTTTCTTCTGAATAAGTATATTGATTTCCACTTGCAAAAATAATATATGATGGTTTACATTCAATAATATAATTATTTTCTTTATTTATTTCTTCTGAAAACATACTTGTAAATGTTGTAAATTGTGTACTACTATCATCTTTTAAATCTCCCACATTCACATTTTTGTAAAAATATGAAGTGATTGTTGCAATTGTTGATACAACTAATGTCATTCCAATTACATATATTATTAAAGATGTCATTGTAATTCCTTTATTTTTTCGTAATATATGTTGAAAGTGTAACATTATTATCTTTTCCTCCTAATCTATATGAAATTTCTACATTAACAACTTTTAATATATTACTTTGCTTTGTTGAATCTTGTTTAACTAAAACATAATCACTAATTGTTGCTTTTTTGTGGTATCCTGTAAATTTACTATCAGCATAAATATCACTATCTTCTACAACATATTCCTCTGTAATTCCTTTATCAGTATATTGGTCTATTCCTTGTGCCTTAATTTTTTCAATTTCCTGAACTGCATATATCATAGCTTTGTTTTTTAATTCTGTGCTTTTTATATTATAATTAATGTTTGTAACTAAACCAGAAATCATACCTATAAACATTGTGATTATTACTACAGAAGCAACTATATCAACCGCTGTAGCTCCTTTTTCTTTTTTAAAGTACATAATTTTCCCTTCTTTATTAGAATAATTATATATGTCTTTTATATCTAAAAAATATATATAATTATTCCATGAATATATTTCAAAGTTAAATCATACATTTTAAAAAGATACAATATAAAACAAATATAATTAATATAATTAATCCATAAATTAATACTGGTTTGCTTGCTTTTTTAGTTTCATTGTATATTCCAACAAGCAAAACAATAAATGTAAAGAATAATGCAAAAAATACATATTCAATTATTTTTTCAACTGTTAGTGTGTATATATTTAATTTTATGAATAATGCATAAAGTACAAAACACAAGCCTGATAATGTTTCTAAAATAATATATCTTGGTCTTATTTTTTGCTTACAATATCTGCATTTTCCACCAAGGAATATGTAACTAAAAACCGGTATTAAATCTAAAGTACCTAACCTATGTTTGCAATTTGGGCAATAAGAATGTGTATGTGTTATATCTTGTTTTTTTGGAATTCTATATACAGCTAGTGTATAAAAGCTTCCAAATGTTATTCCAATTAGAAAAATTATTATGTAAAAAAATATGTTCATTATTATGCCTTTCTTTTTATAATAATTATATTTTATTAAAGGCATATACATATATTTATGCATATGCCTTTCCTTTTAAAATTTTGAATTAATTATTGATTAATCCAATAGTTTATTGTATTAGCATAGTTATCTAATACATCATTTTCTTCATTTACAGAGTTTTGATATTTATCTCTGGCTTCTATAGTTCTATCAAATAATTTTGTATTATTTAAAGCAACTATTGATATTGTAGCTAATATTAAAAGAATGATAATTGTTATAACTAAAGCTACTAATGTAATACCTCTTTCTTTGTTCATTATGTTTTCCCTCCTTCTTTTGATATAATATATATATATTATATTTATAAAAAATAAATATAAATGTTAAAAACTTATTTATTTAGTTCCTTTATCTGGAAGATATCCAGTTGTTGAACTACTTGATGAAGTAGTTGTTTTAGTTTTTATAGTTTTTCAAGTCTGTTGAATCAATTTGATATGTTACAACAACTTGTGAATCTTCCACATTTGTGTCTGTATTTATTTCTTCTGCTATATTTTCAGGAGTAGTATATGAAACTTTTTCTGGAACAATCTTGTTTGATGGAATATATTCATATAGTAAAACACCTAAAACTAATATAACAACCAAAGCCAATAATAATGTTATTATTATTTCTTTTAATATGTCTTTCTTCATTGTCTACCCCTTTCTTTTTAACTTTCTGAAGTTGTGTTAGTTGTACTTGAATTTGAAGAACTTGTACTATTTGTATCATTTGTACTTTGTGTTTGTACAACTGATGAACCGCCATCTTGTGATATTCCATTTATTGTTATATTCTTGCATACAAATTTACCTTCAACTTCATTATTTCCTGTTCCTGGTTTCATTTCAAATTCTTCAATCTTGAAACCAAGTTTTGAGTCATCTTCTATATCTGTTATAAATTCTTCAACTCCTGCATATGGTCCTCTTGCTGTGAAGTTAAGGTCATATACACCTTGTGCTCCAGATGAACTTCTTGTAACAGATAAGTCTATTGTAACTCCTTCTGCTTTAGCATGATTTTCAATTCTTATAAGTAAGAAATCTATTGTATTATTGTAAATTTGGCTTGCTGCTGCAACTTCACTGTCTGTGCTTACACTAATCATATCTTCATATTCTTCTTTTTTCTGTTCAAAGTTCTTTATTTCAGTATTTAAGTCATCTAATTTTTTTTCATAGTCAGTGCTTGCAAGTTTTGTTGCAGTTTGTACTAAATTATCTAATTCTTCATCTTCATGTTTTATGTCTGGAAGTCCATGTATGTTTAAACCTCCAATTGTAAAACCTTTAACAATTGTAATTGATGTTAAAACTATAAGCAAAGCACTTATTGTAATTAATAGAAGTTTTTTCATGGTAAATCACCTTCTATCTTCATTGTAATGATATTATTTGCTTTTACACCAGAAGTTGAAATTACATTTGTTAAAATTGGTTCAACTTTGATGCTTGCTGTTAAATATCCAAGCTGTGCATAACTTTCTGATTGTGCTTGTATTTCTATGTGTGTACCAGATGTATTTCTTATTGATGTTAGTTGTACACCTGTTGGCATAACATACATTAATTTGTTTAACAAAATAGGAATTGATTTTCTTGTTCTATTATCTTCTTGAATTTTTTGATTTAATTGTTCCAAAGAAGAAATTTTTGTTGCATATTCATTTTCCTTGTTTTGTGTACTTTGAATATCTTTGTCAATTAATGAAATTTGTGTATTTGTATTACTAATTGATGCATTAAGCTCAGATGATTTTTCCTCAATTTGTTCTTGTATCATATTAGCAAAGCATCCATATGCTATAAATAAAATTAATACACCAATTGAAAATCTAAGTAAACCTTTTTCTACTTTATCAAGTGGAACATTAAAATCCATTTTTACTAATTTTTAGGTCCATTTTTAGGTTTTCCAACTTCCATTGTTAGAATTTCAGGTAATTTATCCATAAAAGATGTTTTCTTAAAATTAAGTCCTGTTACTCCTTCTCCCAATCCACTCAATGCAAGTGATATAGCTGAATTTACTTCAACATAATCTTTTATATTTATATCTGGTGAAATTTTTACAAAACTTGGTCTTAAAATTTCGCATTTAATATTTTCAAGATATTCTTCAAAATATAAATCAATATTGTTAATTAATGCTCCTGTTCCTGTAATTATCCAGCATCTGAACTTTCATCTGATAATTCTTGTCCTTCTGATGTGTAAATTGTAGTTTCTTTACAAATTTCATATGCTTTTTGATAAGAATTTTCTTTTACATTTATTTTATCTAATATATCTTGACTGCCAAAATCTAATGTTTGAACTTTATAAATATTTTTATTTATTATTGTTGTTATTGTTGTTTTTTGTTCAATGTTTACTACTAAAATATTTTCACCATTATCAATTTTAACCAAATTAGGAATTGTCATAGAAATTGGTGTTACATTTGTTAGTCTATATGAGCTAAATTTTTGTATTTTTTTGTTTAATTCTATTTTATTATCGCTAATATGAATAACTCTAAGTTTATCTTTGCTTTGTGTATTTGGTGTTATTGCATATCTTGATTCAAGAGCATTTGGATTGTAATTTTTTTCTGTGCAGTATGATTCAAATTCCGTTTTTATTGCTTTTGGTAAGTCTTTTTTACTTAATAGAGCAAAAACATCAAAATAATTGTACATTTCTTCTGACAAATTAATGCTTATTGGTGTTTTGTAACTATAAGTTTCTTCGATAATTTGCCTGATTGTCTGGTCAAGATTATCATAGAATTTTACGCCAAATGATTCTATTTTAAATTGTTCACGTTCTTTTGAAACTTTTGCATATTTAATTATATTTTCATCTATATATAATCCTAGGCAAGTTGACATCTTTTCTCCTTTTTCTAACTTTTTATATTTATATGTTTTGCACTTTTTTCTATGAAATACTACATATTTTTTCTTGTTTTTCTATTTTATTCCTCTCAATTTTATCGTTTTTCAGCTAAAAGTCAATACATTTAATTGAAATGTAATGCATTTGTAAAGTATATGTAATGTTATTGTTTTCTACATAATTTACATATAAAAAAGCCATCCTGCCTTTCGTTTGGTAAAATGCTAATTTGGCCATTTCCATTAATTTCTAAATTACCATTTTTTTGTAATAAATTTGAAGAATTTTTACTAATTTCAAAGTTCTTGTTTTTGTTTAAAAAGTCTGTTATTATATCTTCATTTTCTTCTTTAAAAATGCTACATGTAGAATAAACAAGTTCTCCTCCAGGTTTTAAATATTTTGAGCAATTTTCTAATATTGTTTTTTGAATTTGAGTTATTTCTTCTATGTCTTCTGGCTTTCTTCTCCATTTTATATCTGGTTTTCTTTTTATAACTCCAATTCCTAAGCAAGGACTATCAACAAGAATTTTGTCGAATTTTTGAACTAAATTTTTGTCAAATTTTGTTGCATCTTGTACATTAGCATTTATTATTGTTATTCCAAGCCTTTGGGCTGTTTGCTTTATTAAATTTGTTCTATGTTCATAAATATCCCATGCTGTAATTTTTCCATTATTGTTCATGAGTTCTGCAATATATGTTGTTTTACCCCCTGGTGCTGAACATGCATCTAAAATGCTTTGTCCTTCTTGTGGTTCAAGTACTTTTACAGCAAGTCCTGCAGATATATCTTGTACTGTGAAAAAGCCACTTTTAAAAATTTGCAAATTTTCAATATTTTTTACTTTTTTTAATATTAGAAAATCATCATATTCTGTTTCTTCAAAATCAATATTATTTTCTTTAAGTTTTTTTATAAATTCATTTTTTGAAATTTTAAGTTTATTAATTCTAATTGTAACTTTTGGTTTTAAATTTGAATTTTTGCAAATTTGTTCAACTTGCTCAATATTATTATTCTTTAATAGTTCTTTTATTATCCACTCCGGCATTGAAGTTGTTTTTGAAATTCTTTCTATATCATCTTTTATTTGGAAAAAATCCTCATAATCTTGTTCTTCTGTTTTTCTTAAAATTGCGTTTACAAATCCTGAACTAGAAGAATGTCCATATCTTTTTGCTAAATTTACACTTTCATTAACTGCAGCAGATTTTGGAATTTTATCTAAAAAAATTATTTGATATATTCCCATTCTTAAAATATTTAAAATCCAAATTGAAATTTTTTTAATTTTTATTTTTGAATGTTTTTTTATAATTTCATCAAGTGTTAATTTCCATGTTGTAACACCATAAACAATTTCAGAAATTAGTCCAATATCTTTTTCAGTTAAAATTTTTTTATTTTTATTTAGTTCTTCACTTAATACTATATTTGAATATGCTTCGTCTTTATCTATTTTATATAAAACTTTTAATGCTAGCTCTCGTGCTTTATCTACCATAATTAATCACGTTCTTCCTTTAAAGTAAAAATTTATTTAAAAAATTTAAAATCTGATGATGCCAATATATGTAATTATTTTTAATCTTTTTGAACTATATCATAAAATTTTTTAAACTACAATAAATATTTTTCAAAAATTTGGAAATACTATTAAAAATTAAAGGAAGGATGTATGTTTATGGATATTGAAAAGCACTTAATTCTTACAGGAACTTCTGACATTTCTTGGAAGGATGCAATAGTAAAAACAATTGCAGAAGCTTCTAAAAAAATTGATTATATTTCTAGCATAAAAATTTTAGAGCAAACAGCAGAAATTGATGGAAATAGAATTGCACAATATTTTGTACGTTTAGATTTGGCTTTTGTAATTGATTTAAATAGAAAGGGTGATGATTAATGAATCCTATTGAATCTAATAAAACATATCAAAAATATGTTGATAAAAAATCTCCAAATTCTCCAATTCTAAAAAATTGTTTTAATGCATTTTGGGTTGGTGGTTTAATTTGTATGGTCCGGACAAATTATTATGAATATTTGTAAAGAAAGAGGTGTAAGTCAAGATATTTCTGGGACTATTGTTTCTATTATTTTAATTGGAATTTCTGCATTTTTAACAGGTTTAAATTTGTTTAACAAGATTGGTAAATTTGCTGGTGCTGGTTCTTTAATTCCAATAACTGGTTTTGCAAATTCAATTGTTTCTCCTGCAATGGAATATAAGTCTGAAGGATATGTAATGGGTGTTGGCGGAAAGATGTTTACAGTTGCAGGTCCAGTTTTAGTTTTTGGTATTTCTGCGTCAATTATTGTTGGTATTGTTTATTTGATTTTTAATACGCAAAATATGACTTTAGTTTAAATTTTATGAAAGGATTGATTTTATGGAAAAATTAGGTAGTCAAACTATTAGGTTTAATAATCCCCCATCTATTTTAGATTGTAATTCAATTGTTGGTCCTAAAGAAGCTGATGGGCCACTTGCTAAATATTTTGATAAGACTCTTGAAGATGAATTTTGGGGTGAAAAGAGCTGGGAAAAAGCAGAAAGTAAAATAATAAAAGAAAATGTAAATATGCTTATTAGTAAATCTGGAATTTCGGTAGACCAAATTGATTGTTGTTTTGCTGGTGATTTGCTTAATCAATGTATTTCTTCAAGCTTTGGTTTACGTGAATCTAATATTCCTTTTTTCGGAGTTTTTGGTGCATGTTCAACATTTGTTGAATCTATGTCACTTGGTGCAATATGTTGTGAAGGTTTTGCTCAAAATGTTTTGTGTGCTACTTCAAGTCATTTTTGCAGTGCAGAAAAGCAATTTAGATTTCCACTAGAGCTTGGAAATCAAAGACCGCAAACAAGCCAATGGACTGTTACTGGAAGTGGTGCTGTTATTCTTTCCAAAAACGGTCCTGGTCCATATATAACACATATTACTCCTGGCAAGATTGTAGATATGGGAATAAAAGATGCAAATAATATGGGTGCTGCAATGGCTCCAGCTTTTGTAAATACTTTAATTACACACTTTTTAGATACTGGAAGAACTCCAGAATATTATGATGGAATTTTTAGTGGTGATTTAGGTTATGTTGGTAAAGAAATAGCAATTGATATTGCAAAATCTCAAGGTTATGATATAAAGCCAAATTATGATGATTGCGGTGTTCTAATATTTGATAAAGATAAACAAGATACTCATGCTGGCGGAAGTGGCTGTGCTTGTTGCGGTACTGTTTTTTCAGGGTATTTGTATAAATTGATGAAAGAAAGAAAATTAAATAAAATATTGCTTATTGCAACAGGTGCTTTAATGAACTCAACAAGTTCACAACAGGGTGAAAGTATTCCTGGAATTGCACATGCAATAAGTATTGAGTTATAAAGTGAGAAAGGAGAAATAATCCAATCATAATATAAGTTGGATTATATATGATTAAATGAATGTTAATTGGATGAATGTTTTTAATTGGATGTCACTTTTAAAAAGTTTTGTTGTTGGTGGAGTTATTTGTGTTATTGGTCAAATTTTAATTGATAAAACAAAATTAACTCCTGCACGTATTTTAGTTATTTTTGTTACATCTGGTGCTGTTTTGGGTGGACTTGGAATTTATAAATATTTAGTAGATTTTGCTGGTGCTGGTGCAACTGTTCCTCTTACTGGCTTTGGGTATAATCTAGCAAAAGGTGCAATTGAAGGTGTTAAGGAAACTGGATTGGTTGGTGCTTTTACAGGTGGCGTTAAGGCTGCTGCTGGCGGAATTGCGGCTGCAATTTTCTTTGGGTATATCGCTGCATTAATTTCTAAACCTAAAATGAAGAAACAATAAAAAAAAAGACATAAAGGGAGAATTTAAATAAGGACAAAAATGTTCTTATTGAGTTCTTCCTTATTTTTATTGAAATAGAAACCGATTAGATGATATAAATTAAAACAAGTTAATTTGTAGTGAAAATCAATTTTAGGAGGATTTTTATTATGAATTATGAAATTACATATACCAAAAGAGAAGACTATTATATTCCAAATTTAACACTTACAAAAAGCAAATATTCAGATTATAAATTAGCTAAATATGGAAGAATAAGAGCAAGATATTTAAAAGAACATAAAAAGGCAGAATATACCATTTTACTTATTGATGGTAAATTAGATGAGCATTTATATAATACAGATATTGAATGTAAAAAGAGATTTGACCTTTTGATGAAACAATTTGCCGAAAGAGAAAACATTACAGAAGAATTAAAGGCTACAAATCAAATGAAATGGGTACAAAAAATGAATGCTATTAAAAATGCGGTAGAAGAAATTATATTTAAAGAATTAATTTATATTTAGAAAAGAGGTTTTGAAAATGGAAGATTTAAAATTATATGATATAGACTCAACAGAATTAAATGAGTTAATTGATAGTAAAAGAATTGAATTAAAACACAAAAATCTAGAATATAAGAAACTATCAGATAAAGTTTCAGAAATTATGAAGAATTATCCTAATGTCTTAGCACTTATTGAAGATGATGAAATAAATAATTTAAATGAAGAAGAATGTAAAATGTTGCAAAAGTTGATTAAATTTAATATGAAAATGATTACTTATGAAGATAGAGAAATATTTTTTCTAGGTGCAAGAGAAAACTATTATTATTTTAAAAAGCTAAATTTAATTAAGGATTAAATATTAATTAAATATAAACATTGACAAATATGAAGAAATATGTTAACATAATATTATATTAATTGTACATTGCCACATTTTTCCATATAGAAGGAGGTCAACTATGAACAAAATGTCTTTTAAGGATAGTGTTGTTACAGCAAAGCAATTTTCAGCAGTTGACATGACTACTGGAAAAACAATTTGGTTTTCACGTTCACGGTCTCCACAACATCTTTATCCTTTAACAGAGAAAGATTATTGTGAGGCAGTCAAATATGCAGTTCAACATGGAATTGATCAAATGCCAATCCTTTCGGTAAGTGCAAAAGATTTTCCATACTGTGATTTTGATTGTAAAGACTGCTTGGCTTGTCCGAGTCGGCGATGGGCTATTGAAGATCAGCACATCAAGTATCCTATCATTCCTATTGATAAGTATAAAAATATTTTAAGAGAAATTTCTGCATATTCATCAAGGCGTGGCTTCAACAAAGTCAGATTTGAAGTTTGTGGAGAAGGAAATCCAGATTTATACAAACATAGGATTGAAATGTTAGAGTACGCAAATCAAGAATGCAACATGGGACTTGTATATGTAAGCACAGGAAGCCACATTTCTGATGAATTATTGGAATGTTTGGTAAACAATGTCGCTTTCATCAGAATTAGTTTTCCAGGCATTGGAGCAGATGCTTACAAAACTTATTCTAATCAGAAATCTAAAAATAAAGATTTCTCATATGATGATGCAATTCGTCTTTTGGATAAGCTGTGTAATGCCAGAGCAAAAGCAGGTAGAGAAGACACATTGCTAATTGGAACTAGAACATGTATTAGACCATTGAATGCAGGACATTATGATGAGTTCATTCATACAATTGCAAATATTGGTGTAGATGTGTTTCAAGGTGTTAAAGTTCTCATTCCTAATTTTGAGAGTGTTAAAAATGAAAATATTTCTCAGAAAGAGGTAGAAGAACTTATAAACTTGAGGGAACTAGCATATTCTTATGGTCTTAAAGATTTTCAACTTCCCAACAATTTGAATACTGTTTACAAAAATAGGGCAATGGTTGAAAGAGACAAACCTACTAGATGTTGGAGTTCGCTTATTTCTCCACCTTTATATGGAACCAATCTCATGTGTTGTGTACTTTGGGATAGAATTACAGATCTCAATTACCACTATGGGATAATGGAAGGAGAAGAAAATGAACTTGAATGTCTTATGCATGGAGAGAGTGCTAAATTTATTATGAAAAATTGTCCTAGAAACTGTACTGAATGTCCTTCACTCAAGGACAATGGATTTATGGAAAGTTTGTGGCGCGTATTGAAATTCCAGGAAAATCTGGATAATGTAAAGTTTATTACTCATTATTAATTATTTCAATATGTACAAAATAGAGTATGTCCTCTTTGGGCATACTCTTATTTAAAATTTCTTTTAATTTTTTCAATACTATCTAGCATTTCTTTTCTATATTCATTACTTACATTAAGATTGTTTTTTGCATAAATTCCCATCTCACCAAAATTAGCATGAAATTTATAAGTCCACTCATGTCTTGGTATAAAATTTATATGCAAATTTCCAGAACTTGATTCATCTTGATATATCATAACCTTTTCAAAACCAGACGCATGCATTGCTTCTAATAATCTATTTGACAAATCAGTTAATCTGTTTCTTTCTTCTTTTGTTAAATCAGTTATTGTAAGAGTTTGTTTAGATATTCCTAGAATCATATATCCCTTTATAGGTATTTCTGGATCTGTAGATATATTAAATAAGTCGTCTTCATAAATGTACTCTCCTGGAAAATTTGTTATTTCATGTTTTGCTATAGCTGAACTTAAATTTTCCTCAAATTCCATAGTTTGACCTAACCAGTTAACTATTTTTTTCATATATTCCTCCTTCGTCTTTGTGTTGTATAAAGTCTTTTAAGCAATTTAACTCAAATTCAAACTCATATCTAGTAAATGTAGTTTCTTTTTTCTCATTTTCTCCTATAGAATGTATAATTGGCTTATCACAGTTACGTAATACTGCTCTATAAATAGGATTTTGTACTGCTGAAATATATAATTCATCAATTAACAAATC